>JALSSE010000349.1 GCA_026984415.1 Hydrogenothermaceae bacterium
CCTTTTTCAACTAAACATTTTTTAAACTTATCTCTATCAACTTCTTTTTCAAATCTACCTGATTTTTTATTGAAATCTTTCTCACCACAAATCTCAGAAAAATAACAAATAACTTCAAACCAAAATCTTAAACTTCCAATTAAAGAAGACGGACAAATTTCACTGCTGTTTTGCCAAGCATCTCCAGTCCAAAGAGGAGTTAAAGTTTTAAATTCAACTAAAACTTCTTTTTTAGCCAACCTATAAAACCTCCACCATTCCAAAACCTTGGGAATTTTTTGCTCCTAAGCCTGTATCGTAAACGGTCTTAAAAATTTCTGGGTCTGTTTTTATTTTAAACTCTCCCTCGTAAGCTTCTATTAGAAAATCTTTGTATTTTATTCTGGCTTTTCTTATGTCTTTGACTGGCTTTATTTCAAAGGGAAACTCTTCTATTTTTCTGTTTTTTAGGATGTAATATTTCTTTTTTATGTTTTCTTTTAAAAGGCTTTTAAACTCTTTATCATCTGGATTATAGTATTTATAAAATTTTTTGCCGTTTTTGTGCACGGTCTGATAAGCTGTTATTGGAGATAGAGTTTTTACTGTCATTTCTTCACTGAAATCTGGTTTTGGTAGAACTTCTATGGCTTCTATATAAAGCTGATTTTTTCCAAGAATTATTTTGTCCTTTTTTATAAAATTCTCTCCCCAGCTTTTTGAAATATCATCAATTCCTGAAGATATATAAAGGGTTATTGGCGTTTTATACTTTATTCTTTTTTTGTCTTTTTGGATTATGAAATGCTCTGACATAATTTTGGAAAATGTAAAAAGTTTAAACTTTCTACCGTTGTAAAAAAATCCAATATCGTGCAGAAATTTTGATAAATAAGGTGGGAGGCTTTTGTAAAGCATACCTTGAACTGTTGGTGAGTGGTGCAAGGGTAATGATATATAATTTTTTTTGCAATTTAATTGTAGCTTGATTCTCATTATATTTTTTAAATTTTTATAATTTTATACATAGAATATTTTAAATAAAAAAACAAAAAAAAGAAAAAAAGTAGGTTTTTAAGAAAAATGATTTAAGGAGGCTGTTACTGCTACTGAAAAAATTTTATATCCAATATTCTTTTTTTACACTTTTTGCATGATACATCTATAACACCTACTGATTTTGAAACAATTACTACTTCATTTTGCGTGTTTTTACAACGTGGGCAGATAATTTTTACATTTTCAAATCTTACATCTGAATTTTTCTGGTTCTTTTTTCTCAACATATTTCACCTTCTTTGATTTTAATTTTGAATAAATTTTATGAGAGAAATGTTAAGTGTTTATTAAATTAAAGTTAAGAATTTTTAAAATTTATATGCTTTTTACCTGTTTAGATTTTTTTAGGTATTCTTCCTTATATTTTTTACTTAGAATTTTGAAATGAACTGGATGATATTCTTTTAAGCCTACACTTTTCTTCAACTCTGCTTCTTGTTTGTATATATCTTCTACAGGTTTATCAGTAAAAACGACAACATTAATATGACCTGCTTTATCTTTAGACTTTAATATGTTTCCTTCAATAAATACCTCTGCATCTTTAATTTTGTCTGATAATTTATCTTTTATTTTAGGAATTACACTTTCGTATTCTTTAACTACCTTTTCCCCTTCTTCTAATCTCCAATCTATATACTCCTTTATTCTTACTTTTGTAAAAAACCTATAAAATAGCTCAAACAAAAATGTTAAAACAAGAACAACTAATGAAGACTGTAAACTTTCAGGATTTGTTTTTAGATTGTAAAGGAATAAAACACCAATGGATACTACGCAAAGCAGAAAAGCAATGAAATAAATCCATCTATTAGAGT
>JALSSE010000350.1 GCA_026984415.1 Hydrogenothermaceae bacterium
TAGAAGACACAATTGAGTTTTTAGAAAAGGAATTTTCTGATTTATCAGAGATGATAACATTCACAGAAATCCAACACCCAAACAAACCACAGGTTTTTGTTGCTCTCCTTTTTCTTAATTATGAAAGGAAGATTAATATTTATCAGGAAGAACCTTTCGGTGAAATTTATATTGAAAAAGCTCACCAACCAATAGAAAAGATTGCTTAAACTTTCCTTAAAGATACATCGCCAGAATAAATAATCTGTGTTCCCCTTTCTGTTTTTAAAACAAGTCCACCAGTTTCATCAACCTTAATTAGTTCACCTTCTATCTGGTGATTTCCGTCTATAATTTTAACTTTTTGATTTTTCCACAATAAAGAGCTGTTAATTTTATCTATAATTCCAGATTTTTTAACAAAATATTCTGCATACTTTATTTCAATTGTTTCTAATAAATTACACAGAAGTTTTTTTCTATCAATCTCTTCACCTGTTTCCATTTTTAAAGATGTGGCAATATTTTTTAAATCGTTAAAATCTGAAAAGTCGTTATTTACATTTATACCGATGCCAACAATAATCCTTGATATCTCATTTGCCTCTATCTCACTTTCCATTAAAATTCCAGCAAATTTATTTCCGTTTAAATAAAGGTCATTTGGCCATTTTATACATACTTCTTGATTTATGTTTTTTTCAACAGCTTCTTTTACAGCAAGCGGGAATATTAAAGAAAATTTCAGTATTTCATTAATAGGGATTTTTGGTTGAAGTACTATTGAAAGATAAATACCTTTCCCTTCTGTTGAAAGCCACTGTCTTCCCTTTCTTCCTTTTCCTGATGTCTGTGTTTCAGCTAAAACTACTGTCCCATCTTCCAACTCTTTACATCTTTTAGCATAATCATTTGTAGAGTCTATTTCTTTGAAAAATATGTAATTTTTTCCAATGTAGGAAGTTTTTAAACAGTGGAAAATTTCAATAGGTAAAAGTAATTCTGTTTTCTTTTTTAGTTTGTATCCTCTTTTAGATGATTCTATTTCATAACCTAATTCTTTTAATTTTTGAATTCTTTTCCATACTGCTGTTCTTGAAACATTTAGTTCTGTTGCTAAATTTTCCCCTGAAATATAAGTCGCTGAAATCTGCTTTAAAATTAAGTTGTCTATTTCATCTATATTTACCATATTCTCACCATCAAAAAGGAATTCCTGTCAGTATTTCTATTCTTCTTTTTGCATCTTTTTCCCATCCTCTTTTTCCATTACTTAATTTTAATGCCGTTCTGTAATTTTGAACAGCCTTTTTATAGTTTCCAATATTTTCATATGCAAGTCCTAAATAATAGTATGTATCTGGAAATGAAGGTATTAGCTTTTTTGCTTTTTCTAAAATGTTTATACTCTGTCTGTATCTTTTCAATTTCAGCAGGTCAAATCCAGAAATAAGCTTTGGTAAAAAGTAAAGGTCATCAATTTTTATTGCTTTTTCAACATTCCTTAAAGATTTTCTGTATTCTTCCAAATCTGCGTAAATAATCCCCCTTATCGTTAATGCTGCATTGTTTTGAGGGTATATTTCTAAAGATTGATTAACAAATCTTAAAGCTTTATATAGATTTTCATTTTTAACTTCTTTTTCAGCCTTTTTCAGTAAATCATAAGATTTTTTTGTTTTAAGAATTTTATTTTTAATTTTATGGAACTCTTTTGTGTCTTTTATTAAATGTTTATTTAAATCGTATTTTTTTATTATTTCCAATACGTGTTTATACCTGTGTTCTGGTAATGGGTGTGTAAGCAGCCATTCAGGAGCGTTTGGCTTCCCTAATTTTTTAAATATCTGGAATGTTTCTAAAAGTCCCCTT
>JALSSE010000351.1 GCA_026984415.1 Hydrogenothermaceae bacterium
AGATAGTTTTAAGACACCTTGCAATACTTGCCGTTACAGGTGCAGGAAAATCAAACACAGTTTCTGTTCTGCTGAAAAATATTATAAATTTAGGTGGAACTGTTGTTGTTTTTGATTTCCACGGGGAATACTCAAAAAGTAGATTAACAAGAAATGGAAAAAATGTTGTTAATCTTATTCAACCTTTAATTAATCCAGCTATACTCAGACCAAAAGAATTTGCATCATTGATAGGAATAAAGCAGACTGCTTATGTACAGTTCAGATATTTTAGAATAGCATTTGAGTCTTTAATTGAAGAACTAAAGGAAGAAAAAGGAGATGATTGGCAGAGTTATATAGATACACAGGAATTTTTAAACAGACTGAAAGAGGCTGTTGAATCTCTTGGTGATAATCAGGAAGAAGAGGAAGGAAAAAAGAAAAAGAGGAAAGTAAAAGGAAAAGTCAGAGACGAATCCCTTTATGAAGTTTTAAACAAATTAGAAGATTTAGAAATAGAACTCGGGCATATAATAAAATTAGGAGTTCCACCTTTAATTGAAGAGATAAAACCGGGGATGGTTAATGTTTTTGATTTTTCAGAGCTTGATGAAGAAGTGGCAGATGCAATATGTGCCAATATCCTAAGGTGGTCTTTAGAAGAAAGGAAAAAAGCTGTAAGAAGAGGGGATTCAAAACTAAAACACCCGCTTTTAATAGTAATAGAAGAAGCACACATTTTAGCAGGAGATAAAAGGAATACAGAGTCAAAATACTACATTGCAAGGATTGCAAGGGAAGGAAGAAAGTTTGGACTTGGAATAACAGTTGTAACACAAAGACCAAAAGGTTTAGACAAAGAAATACTTTCCCAGATGAACAATATGATAATCTTAAAACTCGTAGAGCCTGAAGACCAGAAACACGTACAGAGGGCAAGTGAATCACTATCTCAAGAGCTGATGGATTATCTTCCCGGTCTAAACCCTGGGGAAGGTATTATCATAGGAAATATGACAAAAATTCCCCTCCTTGTGAAAATAGATAAATCTGAAGAAAAAATAGAAGGAAACGATATCCACGTGGTTGATGAATGGTCGTCAGTTTTAGAAAGTAAAGAGATAGAAGACCCATTAAAAGAACTGGAGAACTTTTAAAGATGAAAATTTTTAAAAACAGGGAAGAGGCAGGAAAGTTATTAGCAGAAAAAATAAAAAATTTAAACCTAAAAATAGAAGATACAGTTATTTTAGCAATTCCAAGAGGTGGTGTTCCTGTTGCTTATCAGATTTCAAAGATTACAAAAATTCCTTTTTCACTTGTTATTGTTAAAAAACTTACATTACCTGAAGACCCAGAGCTTGCAATTGGTGCAATAGCACCTGATGAAACTTATGTGGTTGACCCAATGTATTTTGGTAGAGTTTCACAGGGAGATACTTTAGAAAAGATAAAACAGGAAGCATTAAAAGAAATTGAAGAAAGGATAAACAAATACCTTAATGGAAAAGTTCCTGATGTAAAAGATAAAAATGTTATTGTTGTAGATGACGGACTTGCCACAGGATATACTGCACTGGTTGCTGGCTTATATTTAAGAAATATAGGAGCAAAAAGATTAATTTTAGCTGTACCTGTTGCACCTTCAGATAGTATCAGTAGAGCTTATAAAGTTTATGAAACAGTTGTTGTATATGAAAGAGTAAATACTCCATTTTTTGCAGTTGGAGCTTATTATCAGGACTTCCACCAGTTAACAGACAGTGAGATGTTTTTGTATCTGGAAAAAGCAAAAAATGAAAAACTGTTTTATCAGGAGGAGAAGGAATGAGGAAAATTCTGACAGCTGGAATTGTTGCTGGGATAATTTTTACAGGATGTGCTTCTAAAAATAAAAGTGTTAGTTTATCTGAAACAGAAGAGGAAAAGGTTGTTGAAATTGGAGAAAAAAGTGCAACTTTTTTATTTAAAAATATAAAAGGAGAACTCCAGAAAGCTCTAATTGAGGAAGGACCTTATGCAGCTGTTGAAGTATGTTCTGCAAGGGCTTTAAAGATAACCAAAAAAGTTGAGAAAACATTAAACCATGGAATAAAAATAAAAAGGACATCATTAAAATACAGAAACCCGTTAAATGCACCTGATAAATACGAAGTAGAAGCATTAAAATACTTTGAAAAATATTATAAAGAACACAAAAGACTTCCTGACTACTATATACAACCTGTAAAAGAAGGTTCTAAACTGTATTACAGATATTATAAACCTTTAAAGGTTGGTTCTTTATGTTTAACCTGCCACGGTGAAAATGTAGACCCTAAGCTTAAACAAATTATAAAAGAAAGATATCCTCAGGATAAGGCAATGGGGTATAAATTGGGAGATTTTAGAGGTGTGATTAGGGTTTCAATCCCTGCAAAGATGATTAAAGAAAGAAAAGAGAAATTTATTTTTCCTTTTATAAAATGAAATAAGGAGAGGAAAACCTCTCCTTTATAAGAAAAAAGATTATTCTTCTATGATTTCAGTAACTAAAGAACCAGAAGGACACTCTTCAGTAACTTCCAATACTCTGTCGCAGAGGTCTTGTCCAACTTCTTCACAATCTAAGATTGCACCGTCTCCGCCGAGCTCTTCTTTAACAGCTGCAATTCCATCTCCTTTATCTACATATACCTCTGGAACATCATCATAGCATAGAGCACAAGCTGTGCAGAGATCTTCATCTACCATTACTTTAAGTTTCATTAAACTTACCTCCAATTAAGATTTAGAATAGTATATGACAATATACGAAATTTTGCAATATAACGTTGTTTGATTTTTTATCCCTTTATGTTAAATTATCATTATGGTAAAAGGATTATACATACACATTCCATTTTGTAATATTAAATGTCCCTACTGTGATTTTACTTCCATAGTTGAAGAAAACAAAGATATTTATGAAAAGTATGTTGATGCATTATTAAAGGAACTATCTTTTTATCTTAACGAAAATTTCCAGTTAGAAACTGTATATTTTGGTGGTGGAACACCTTCTTTACTATCTCCAAATCAGATTGGAAAAATTATTAAATTTATTAGAGATAACATTCCTATAAAAAACAATCCTGAAATAACAATGGAGCTTAATCCAAACACGTATAGATATAATGAATTTTTGGAAATTAAAGAACATGGAGTAAACAGAATAAGCATTGGAAACCAGTCTTTTTTAGAAAAAAATCTTATTTCATTAGGTAGAAACCATTTACCTGAAGACACATTTAAAACTGTTGAAGATGCATTTAAATCCGGAATAAAAAATATTAACCTTGATTTAATTTACGGTATTCAGGGACAGTCTGCTGATGATTTAAAAAAAGATTTAAAGATTTATTTATCACTGCCTATAACCCATATTTCAGCCTATATGCTTACTGCTTACAGTGATACACCTTTAGGTAAGCTTGTACAATCTGGGCATTATACTCTCCCTGACGAAGATATTACATCGGAGATGTTTTATCTTATTGATAATTTTTTAGAGAAAAATGGTTTTTTAAGGTATGAACTGTCAAACTGGGCAAAAGAAGGATTTGAATGTAAACACAATTTGCTTTACTGGACTGATGAGGAATTCCTTGGTATTGGAGTTTCAAGCTGGTCTTATTTGAATAGTGAGAGATTTGGAAATGTAAAAAATATAAACGAGTATATCTCTAAAGTTAATAATGGACAAAAACCTGTTTTGTTTAGGGAGAAGATAACAGAAGAAGAAAAGAAAAAAGAAAAAATAATGCTTGGTTTAAGGTTAAAGAAAGGTATTGCTGTAAATTGGGTAGATGATAAAGTTGATTTATTGCATAAATTTGTAGACGGAGGATACGCAGTTATTAAAAATGGAAGATTTATTTTAACCCAAAAAGGCTTAATGGTTTCAAACAGTATTTCAGCTGAGCTAATCTGATAACTCTTTACTCCTTTTTGTTGCCTCTTCAACTGCGTTTATTACAGTGTTTTTGAAACTGCCTTTTTCCAAAGCGTGTAATCCGTAAATAGTTGTACCTGCTGGAGATGTAACTTTATCCCTTAAAACAGATGGATGTTCCCCTAACTCTTTAACCATTTTTGCTGCCCCTATTACAGTTTGAACTGCAAGATTTAGAGCATCATTATAAGAAAGTCCCACTTTAACTCCACCCTGAGCCAGTGAGTCTATAAAGTTAAATACATACGCAGGACCACTTCCTGATAATCCAGTAACTGCATCCATAAGACTTTCTTCAAATTCAAGGACAAGACCGACTGAACTTAAAATATTAAGTAAATAATTTTTATCTTCATTTCTAATCAGTTTATCAAAAGTTATTCCTATTGCTCCTTCTCCAATTAAGGCAGGGGTATTTGGCATTATTCTAACTACTGGTGTTTTATCTATAATCTGTTTTATCCTTTTTATTTTTACACCAGCAAGAACAGAAACAAGGATTTTATCCTCCTTAAAATATTCTTTTAGTGGTTTTAATGTATTTTCTAAATCTTTTGGTTTTACCACTAAAAAAATGATTTTGGAAAGATTGACAAGCCTTCTGTTGTCTTCTGTCCCTGCTACTCCGTATTTTTCAACAAGTACATTTAATCTTTCTGAATTTATATCAGATATTATGACTTCTTCAGGTTTTATATCTGTTTTTTCCACAATCCCTTTCAGGATTGCTTCTCCCATATTACCTGCTCCAATAATTCCTACCTTGAACATACCTTCTCCTTTTTTCTGGTTGATTGCTGTTTTTCTTTTCTGCTAACCTGATTATATCAATTACCCTGTTTATATTGTAGTCCTGAAGTATCTCCATCATTTTTTTAAATATTTCTAATGTTGCTTCTGCATCTGACATCGCACGGTGTTTTTGGTTAAAAGGGATGTTAAAGTAGTAAGCCATACTTGTCAGTGATTTACTTTTTAATTCTGGGAATAACCTCCTTGAAAGATTACAGGTACATAAAACAGGATTTTTTATTGACTTACCATAAAGTTCTTTACTTTTATAGTTTAAAAAAGATATATCAAATTTTGCATTATGGGCAACTAAAATGCTGTCTCCAATAAAATCCATAAAATCATCAAAAATGTCAGTTATTTTAGGCTGGTCTATAACCATAGCTGTTGATATACCTGTAAGTGAAGTTATTTTTTGAGGTATAAACTCTATGTCTGGTTTTACAAGGGTGGAAAACCTATTAATGATAACATTTCCCTGATATTTAATGGCTGCTATTTCTATAATTTCTCCTGTTTCTGGACTTAAACTTGTTGTTTCTAAATCTAAGATACAAAATGTGGCTTCATCAACTCGTAAATTGTACATAATTTCTTCCTTTAAAAAAATTTGTAGATATACAATCTATTCTATATTTGTTTTTTTTACCATAATTTTAAATATCCATGGATAGATTAAAGCACTAATTATGGCTGTTAATAAAATTATCGTTGCTTCTTTTTTTTCAATTATTCCAATTTCTAAACCAAGTGTAGCAATAACAACGAGAAGAGTTAAAGGCATTGATAATGCAAAAGGTACAAGGAACAGTTCACTGATTTTAAAATTGGAAAAGATTAAGAATAAACTTCCTGAACTTTTTATTAGAAGAATAACTAAAGATAAAATAACTGCAGAGAGAAAGATTTCCTTATCAAAGAAATCCCTTAAATCAAATCTTAAACCAACCTCTATAAAGAAAATAGGTATCAAAAAACCATACCCAAAGGCACTGAGCTTTTCAACTATTTCTTCCCTTTCTTTGAAAACCATTGAGAATAACAGTCCACCAAAGAAAGCACCTATTATTGCTTCAAGTCCGAGGAGACTTGCAAGGGAAACGAATATAAACATATGGGCAAAATTTGCCCTTATTCCTGTTTCTGTAACATCTCCAGTTTTTAGAAATGTCTGTACAAGGTTTGGGTTCCACCACATATAAAGGGAGAATATTTTTAGTAAAAAGTAAGCAATCAGGAAAAATATATAAATTTCAAAGATATGCAGTACAGATTTTGTTGAAAGACCATACTTAAAATAAACAGTAAAAGCAGTTATTAGAAGTAAACTTATTATTTCTCCAATTCCGCCAATGACTAATATTTTTTGCCCAATTTCTTTATTGATTAAACCTGTATCTTTAAGTAAAGGGTATAAAATACCAATTGCCATTGCAATGTAAACAAGAATATAAATTGTTGGTTGCTGGAAATAAACTACTATTCCTATAGATAAAAAAATCACAATCAAAAATAGTAAAGAAATTAAAAATTTTTCTTTTTTTGTTATTCCTTTTATTTTATCAACATCAATTTCTAAACCTGCAAGGTACATAAGCAATATGAAACCAAACTCTCCTAAAAATTTAACAATAGGGAATTCAGAAAGGGCATTTTTAAAAAATAATCCTAAAACTAATCCAAAGAATATTTCACCAACAGCAGAAGGTAAGAAAATTCTTTCACTTATTAATGGAATTATAAAAGCTCCTATTGAGATAACAAGGAGAGCAAGGGCTTCGTTATGCTCCATAGCTTTCCTCTATTGGAAGAACAAGTGTTGATAGATTTGTTTTTTTTGCAACTAAATAAGATATGTTTGGATTAAAAAATGAAAAACTGTCTTTTTTACAGGAAGCTAAAATTAGGAGGTTGTTTTCTATCTCTTTTAAGAATTTTAAACTTTCTTTTACAGGGTTTCCTTCCATAAATGTGTAATTTATTGTTTTTTTGTATATTCCTTCAAAATCTGAAATTATTTCCTGTATTTCCTGTATCTGCTTTTCTTCAGTTTCAGTTCTTAACTGCTTTGGTAGAGCTACATAAATAACCCTGTAAGGAATATTAAACATTCTTGATAACTCTATTCCTATTTCTAAAGCATATGCCGGGTCAGGGTTGTTTAAAGATATAACAATACCTTTGTATGGGAAGGTATTCCTCTCTATTAAAAAAGGTTTTGAGGAATTTTTGAAAAAATATTTTAATTTTAATTTTTCAAATATTGATAAGTCATTGAAAGGTAAAGTTATAAGCCCTACATCTTCATTTATTTTTACAAGTTCTTTTAAAGAATTTATTTTCTTTCCGTATTCAACATTTTTTGTTTCTTTTTCTATCTCATTTTTTAAATTTTTTGGAATTCTTGACCTGTAAGGTAGAAAAATGATTTTTTGTACTTTGGTATGTTTAAAAAAGTAAATAGTTTCTTCAATACTTTTTTTAAATCTTTTTGATATAGGAGAAACTATTTTTGTTCCAAATTGGAGTGGGAATTGTGGAATACCCTTTAATAAAATATTTACAAGGTTTTCTAAAACTTTTGGGTCTCCAATAAGGACTACTTTATCTCCGACTTTAATCTGTGTATCTCCAGAAGGTATTATAAGCTTTTCTCCTCTGTAAATAGCAGCAATTCTCCATTTTGAAGGTTTAAGATATTTTAGTTTTCTATCTACCAAATGTGATTTTGCAAGTATTGAAACTTCTATTATTTCCCCTTTTCCTAATCCTATATTTATGGCTTTTGCATAGTTTTTTTCTATTATGTTTAAAACAATATTTTTTGTAATTTCAACAGGTTTAACGATATTTACGTTGTAAGATTTAAACTCTTTTTCCCTCTCTAACTGGTGTAAAAGAACAATAATTGGAACATCTAATTTAAAAACTTCCCGTGCTATTCTGCATACTTCAAGGTCAACATCTGCATCTGTTATAGTTGTGATTATGTATTTTATTTCATTTATATTTAATTTTTTCCATGTAAGTATACTACTGGCATCACCTATAATAAATTCAGCCTGTATTCCTTTTTCCTGTGCGTTTTTTATTTTTTCTTCTTTAATATCTACTGCTATAGTTTCCCAATTTTTTACCAGTTCTTTTAATATATCCTCACCATAACAGCCTAATCCAAAAAGTAAAACTTTTCTTTTTTCTTCCAAGTTTTTCCTCTAACCAATTTTTTTCTTTAATCATAAGCTATAAAATTTAATGTGTCTACTATTCTATTATTATTTTCTAAAAATTTTTTATGTATAAATACAGATTTTACGCCGATTTAAGCTGATTAGTTAATAATCCGAAACATTCTAAGATGTTCTAAAAGATATTTTGGTTAAGGTTAGGTTTATGGGTATAAACTCTTTTTGGAGAATACTTGTAGTTATAGGTTCTGTTATTGTGGCAATTCTTGCTTCCACAATTCAGATGGTAGGATTCTTAAATATAGAAACTCTTTCTTTAAAATATTTTATTATTCCTGTCTTTGTTGGTCTTGCCTTTGGATTTTTAATTGTAAAGATAATAACTTTTGCTATGGAAATTAAGGAAAAAGAGAAAAAGATTGAAAAATTAAATAAAGAATTACAGAATGAGGTTGATAAAAAAACAAGGGAATTAGAGGATATAGAAATAATAACCTCACAGGTTTTTAACAATCAGAGGAATATTACAATTTTAACTACAGGATATAATATCAGATTGGTAAATAAAAGGTTTTTTGACTATTTTACAGATTACAAATCTCTTGATGAATTTAAAAAAGAACACAACTGCATATGTGATTTTTTTGAAGATAGAGAGGGCTATATTAAGCCGAAATGTAATGGAATTCCATGGGTAGAATACGTAGAAAAAAATCCAGATGAACTACACAAGGCAATTTTAAATATAAATGGAAAA
>JALSSE010000352.1 GCA_026984415.1 Hydrogenothermaceae bacterium
CGTCCTGGCTGGCTGGGTAGGTCCATATTAATGATGGGCACACTCTATGGAGGGGTTGGGCGTCCTCCCATCGTACCTTCACAATAACTCCAATTTTCCTTTCACTAAAACATATCTTTGACTTTTGAGATTTGTAATATTAACGTTTTATCTGAACGTAGTGGGTATTTATTTTGCGTTTTTTCTTGCAATATAAAAGAAATAAAGACCAGCTAATGGAAATATTACCATTAAAAAAGCTGAAAGTCTAAAATTATCTGAAGTTAGCCACAAAAACAGAGAGAGGGTAAAAAGACCAGTAGTAGAGGCTATCCTTTCTGTTAAAGATAAAAAAGACAATCTTAAAGAAGCCTGACCTTCTGGAAACTCCTCAAGAATTAAAATCCGTGCTGTTGTCCACAAATGAGCCAGAGCAAAACCTGCTGATAAACCTATCAGTAAAACAAGCTTTGTAGGAGTTAAAGGTAAAGCAACTAAAAACCCTATCCACAGTAAAAACCCAATTGGAAATATTTTTTTAGCACTAAAAATATCTGTAATTTTTCCCCACAAAAATCCACCAACAATCCCACCAATCGCCGAAAATCCAATAACTTTATAAATATAAACATCTTCAAATCCATAAACCTTCTTTAAATAAATACTCATCATTGCTATTAAAGTATTTGCCACTTCTGTAAGAGACAATATAGAAATTATTGTTAAAATAAATTTTTTCTCTTTAAAAACAGCTTTTATAGAACCTTCTTCCCTCTGTAAAGGATTTTTTAGAAAAATTACAGCTGGTAGAGATAAAGTATAAAATATACCTGCCACAACAAGATAAGCATCTGGAATATGAAGCATTTTTGCCAAAAATATTAGAGCAATTGCCGAACCGATGTACCCAAAAGCAACCCCCAATCCAGATACTGTTCCTCTACTATCAAATCCTAACAGCATAGAGTTGTAAAAAACAAAAGCCTGTTGATGGGAAATTGCCATAGCTGAAAATATTATCAATGAAAGGATAGGATAATCTGAAGTAAAAAACAACAAAATACAAAACAAAGCTGTAAGAGAAACAAAAATCCCAAAAAATAATTTTCTGTAGCCTTTTGAATCTGCAATTTTTCCTAAAATCAAAGCAAAGAAAAAAGAGACTATAAAAGCTGAACCATAAACTAATGTATAAACCTTTGTATCAATGTGTTTAATAATATAAAGGGGAAAAAATGTAGAGAAAACCAGCGCTCCTAATATTGTTTCTCCAGTATCAAAAAGGGCAAAGGATAAATTTTGAAAAATTCCTTTTATTTTATTTTTCAATAACTATTTCCAACTTCGTTAATTTTTAAAAACTATTATATCAGAGATAAAATAAAGGCTAAATCAGATTTACAAGACTTTTTAAATCTAAAATTTCTTCATCTGTTAATTCTCTAAATTCTCCAGCTTCTAAACTATCATCTAACTTTAAATTTCCAATTCTAACCCTTTTTAAATAAAGGACAGGAAATCCCAACTCTTTCATTATCCTTTTTACTATGTGGTATTTACCCTCTTTAACAGTTATCAAAATTTCTGATTTGTCTTCAGAAGAATTTAAAACATTAATACGAAATGGCTTTGTTTTATAACTCTCCTTTTCATCTTTTAAAAGAATTCCTTCTTGGTATTTTTCAAGTTCTATTTTAGAAATATCACCTTTAACAATAGCAAAATATTCCTTTTCAACTTCCCATTTAGGATGGGCTAATCTATGTCCAAATTGACCATCTGTTGTCAAAATTAATAAACCTTCTGTATCAACATCAAGCCTTCCAACAGGAAAAAGTTTATCTATCAATGGAAAATCATAGAAAAAATCCATTACAGTAGGAAAATCTTCACTGTAGGTTGCTGTAATATAACCTGAAGGTTTGTTAAACATAAAATAGTAGTTTTCCTTAAATTCTACTGGTTCATCATCAAAATAAACTATATCTTTTTCTGGATTGATTTTTAAAGATGGATTTTTTACTAATTGATTGTTGACTTTTACCAGTCCCTTTTTTAAAAACTTCTTGACTTCTTTTCTTGTCCCAAAACCAGAATGGGATAAAAATTTATCTATTCTAATGTTAAACACCTACCTGTTAAATTTTGGAAACTAATTTAGGAATTTATTTTGATATTTCAAATTGAAAAAGAAAAAAGGGGATTTCTCCCCTCTATCTTTTATTTGTTTAATTTTTCTTTTAATGACTTTGCAGCACTGAATGTAACAACTTTTCTTGCTGGAATAGTAATTTCTTCTCCAGTTCTTGGGTTTCTTCCTTTTCTTGCTTTTCTTTCTTTAACATTGAAAACACCAAGTCCTGGAAGAGCAATTCTCTCCCCTTTTGCCAACGCATCTACCAATGCGCCAATTCCTGCGTTAACGCATCTTTCAGCTGTTGCTTTAGTAACACCAGCCTCTTCAGCAACTTTTGCAACGAGTTCTGCTTTTGTCATAGTATACCCTCCTAAAAAAGATTTTATAAATTTAACTTTTTGCCTTGCAAAAAGTTGATATTCTTAATTTATATCATAATTCATTGTAAAGTCAATAGTTTTATTTAAGTTTTTTAACCCTTTCTTTCCATTCCTGTGCTTTGTTGAGTACACATTCTTTATCAATTGTAATAACTCTTTTATTTTTAACAACTATTTCACCGCCTATTATTACTGTATCTACATCAAAATTTTTCCCTGAATACACTATCTGTGTATAAGGGTCATACAACGGCTGAACATGGGGCTCATTAACATTTATTAAAACTAAATCGGCATATTTTCCTTTTTCTAAAGTCCCAATTTTATCATCTAATCTGACAGCTTTTGCACCTTCTCTTGTTGCCATAGCAAGGGCTTCTTTTGCTGAAAGTACTGTTGCATCTCTTCTATAACCTTTGTGGATTAAAGCTGCTGTTCTCATTTCTCCAATTAAATCTAAATCATCGTTAGAAGCTGCTCCATCTGTGCCAAGCCCTACAGTAACTCCCTTTTTCATCATTTCCACAACAGGAGCAATTCCAGAAGCTAATTTTAAATTACTTTCTGGACAGTGGGCTACTTTTACTCCTTTTTCAGCAAGTAGTTCAATTTCTTCTTCAGTAGGATAAACCATATGGGCAGCCAATACCCTTTCGTTCAAAACTCCAATATCATTTAGATGTTTTACAGGTGTATTTTCGTAAAGTTTCTTCATCTGTTTTACTTCAAATTCTGTTTCAGCAATATGAATGTGGAATAAAGTGTCGTATTCTTCAGCTATCTCCATTGCCTTTATTAATGTTGCAGGAGCACAGGTATATGGGGCGTGGGGTCCAACACATGGAAAAATATGTTCGTCAGATTTATAAGCCTGAATACAGGCTTTTGTTTTTTCTAATCCCTCTTCTGGTGTTCTTGCTCCAGGATTTGGAAAATCTAAAATTCCTGTACAGATTATAGCCCTCATCTTAGCCTGATGTACACTCTGGGCTACTGCATCTTCATAAAAATACATATCAACAAAAGTTGTTATACCATTTCTTAACATTTCATAACAGGCTAAATCTGTTCCGTCTTTAACAAATTCATAACTGATACATTTCTCTTCAGCAGGCCATATGTAGTTTTCAAGCCATATTCTCAATGGATTATCACTTCCATAACCTCTTAGTAAAGTCATTGCTGCGTGGGTATGGGTATTTATCATTCCCGGTATAGCAATTTTTCCTTTTCCATCAATAACATTTCCTGTGTACTTTTCTAAAATACCTTCGCCAATAGCTGCAATTTTGCCATTTTTGATTGCAATAGCTCCATTAGGATACTCTGTAAAATTTTCATCCATAGTCAAAATATGGACATTTTTGATAATTAAGTCTGCTCTTCTCATGCTAATTCTCCCGTTTTATATTTATTAGTGATATTGTTATTACCAATTATAAAATAAATATATAATATATTACAATATATAAAACCATATTTTTATAATAAAGTGAACCAGAAATAAGAATAAAGTTAACAAAGTTAACAAATTTTTAAAGTTTTATGAGGGTGTATTTGATACAATAAGGAAAATAATAAAAATTGAGAGGTAAAATTATGAAAGCAGTTGTAATGGCAGGAGGGTTCGGAACAAGAATTCAACCACTTACAAACAGCATTCCAAAGCCAATGCTCCCAATATTAAACCGTCCTATGATGGAGCATATCATAAAAAAGCTAAAAAGTGCTGGAATAGTTGATATTGTTGTTCTTCTCTATTTTAAACCAGAAGTTATAAAAGATTACTTTAAAGATGGAAAGGATTTTGGAGTTAACATAACGTATGTACTTCCTGATGATGATTATGGAACAGCAGGAGCAGTAAAAAAAGCGGAAAAATATTTAGATGAAACATTTATGATAGTCAGTGGAGATTTAGTTACTGATTTTGATTTTAAAGAGATAATTGGATACCACCAGATAAAAAATTCAAAAGTAACAATTACACTTACTTCTGTAGAAAATCCTCTTCAGTTTGGAGTTGTAATTACAAACAAAGAAGGGGTAATTCTCAGATTTTTAGAAAAACCCGGTTGGGGGGAAGTTTTCAGCGATACAATAAACACAGGAATTTATGTTTTTGAACCAGAAATACTGGATTATATCCCTGAAAATGTCCCTTACGATTTCAGTAAAGATTTATTTCCAAAACTTATGAAAGAAGGAATTACACTTTACGGATACAACGCTAAAGGTTATTGGAGAGATGTTGGAAATCCTGAAAGTTATAGGGATGTTTACAAAGATATATTTGGAGGAAAAGTAAAATTACAGATAGAAGGTGAAAAAATAGAAATTGGTAATGGTGTTATTTATCGGGAAGAAGGAACAGAAATTCCTGAAAATATAGAAGTTATAGGTACAGCTGTTTTAGGAAAGGAAGTCAAACTAAAAGATGGAATAACACTAAAAGATGTTTGTATTGGAAATAATACAGAGATAAACACAGGTACAAAATTAGAAGATGGTGTTATATGGTGGGATGTTGAAATAGATGAAAACTGTAGCTTTAAAAATTTTGTAATCTGTAACAAAGTAAAAGTTGGGAAAAATGTCAAAGCAGAAAAAGGGGTAATAATTGCTGAAGATGTTGATATAGAAGAAAATGTAGTGTTTGAAAAAGATGTTATCGTATGGCCTAATAAATTTATAGAAGCAGACTCAATAGTCAGTAGTAATCTAATCTGGGGAGATAAATGGAAACGTTCTGTATTTGAAGGGGGGAAAGTTACAGGAAGGACAAACATAGAACTTTCATGTGAAATGGCTGCAAAACTTGCAGAAGCGTTTGGCTCAATACTTCCAGCAGGTCAGACTGTTTATATGTCAAGGGACTACCACAGGGCTTCAAGAATGTTAAAAAGGGCTTTTTTAGGTGGATTACTTTCCACAGGGGTAAATGTAGTTGACTTAAAACTCGTTCCTATGCCTGTAATGAGATACTTATTAAACAAATCAGAGAAAGTAGCAGGAATACATTTCAGACAATCACCTACAAACCCATCTTATACAGAAATTCTATTCTACGACTGTGATGGAATACCTATTGACGCAAATACAGAAAAAAGTGTTGAAAGAATTTTCTTCAGGGAAAATTTCAGGAGGGTTAACTACAATAAAATTGGAGAAATAAAAGAACACCCCCATCCAACAGAAGATTACGAAGAAAAATTCTACAGTCTGGTAGATGAAGATACAATCCAGTCTTCAAAATTCAAAATTGTAGCTGACCTTCTTAACGGTGCAACAAGTATCGTTTTTCCAGAAATAATAAACAGGCTAAACATAGAAAATATTATTTTAAATGCGTATTTTGATGAAAGAAAAATATCAGCAGTTCCAAATTTAAGGAACAAAGCTTTAGATGAAATATCAAAAATAGTTAATGTTTTAAAAATGGATGCAGGATTTTTACTTTATCCAAATGGACAGAGATTACAGATAGTTTCAGAAAAAGGGGAAATCATTCCACCAGAAAAAGCATTACTTACATTCCTTTACCTGATAGATAAAACAATAGACAGACAGGTAAAAGTTTATCTTCCTGTATCAGCCCCAGATGTATTAGATGAACTCCTTGAAAATGTTATAGTTGAAAGGGGAAAAATGACTGGAATAAAGGCATCATTTCTTAGAGAGTACTACTTCTTTGGAAATATAGAAGGAAACTACGTATTTACAGATTTATCCTTTAGCCCTGACGGAATGTTTTCCATTGTTAAATTATTGGAAATGCTTGCAAAAGCTAAAATGTCTCTATCACAGGTTCTTCAGGTATTTCCTGATTACTGTTTCAGACATGTAATAATAGGATGTCCCTCAAGCCTAAAAGGAAAAATGATGAGAAAGTTTACAGAAGAAGCAATGAATAAAGAAGCTTCATTTATTGATGGTGTAAAAATATTTGAAGATAAGAAAAACTGGGTACTTATGATACCAGACCAGTATTCAGACAATTTACATCTTTACGTACAGGCAGAAAGTAAGGAAAAAGCCGATAAATTAGTTGAAGAATACAGAAATAAAATAAACCAGTGGATAAATGAGTAAAAAACTATACCTGTCATTTTTATGGCATATGCATCAGCCCTGTTATAAGAATGCTATTACTGAAGAATACGAAATGCCGTGGATATTTCTACACGCAATAAAAGACTACTATGAAATGCCCTGGTATGTATCTAAATTTCAAAAAATAAAAGCGACTTTTAACCTTGTACCTTCACTTTTAGTTCAGCTTCAGGATTATGTTAAAGGAACAGCAAACTGCAAATTTTTAAAAACAATAAACAAACCAGTTGAAAAACTAACAAAAGATGAAAGAATTTTTCTACTTGAAATGCTGTTTTTTGCGAATGTTAAAACAATGATATTTCCTTTTAAAAGGTACTACGAACTGTTTAACAGGAAAAACAGACTAAAAGAGGAAAATGCCGAAGATGACGTTTTAGTCCATTCATTTTCAAATCAGGATATTTTAGATTTAGAGGTTCTTTTCTTACTTTCATGGACTGGGAACAGTTTTAGAGAAAAATCCCAGATAATTCAAAAACTTATAAAAAAAGAGCTAAATTATACAGAAGAAGACAAATCTGAACTTTTAAAAGAACTGTTTAACCTTATAAAAGAAATAATCCCATTTTATAAAGAATTAGAAACAAAAAACCAGATTTCAATATCAACAACACCTTTTTACCATCCGATAATTCCCCTTTTAATAGACATAAATTCAGCAAAAGAAGCAACTCCAGATGTCCATCTTCCAAAAATATACACATCGTTTAAAGATGATGCTGCAATACAGGTATCAAATGCAAAAAAATACTATGAAAACTTATTTGGAAAAGAACCAAAAGGCTTCTGGCCTTCTGAAGGAAGTATAAGCAATGAAACATTAAAGCTATTTTCAGATAAAGGAATTTCCTGGACTGCCTCTGATGAAGATGTTCTTTTTAACTCAATAGGAGTTAGACACGATGGACACGAAATTTATAAAAGATATAAATTTGTAAAAGATGGAAAACAGATAAATATCATTTTTAGAGATAAAAAATTAAGCGACCTGATAGGATTTACTTACAGTAGCTGGAATCCAGAAGAAGCCGCTGAAGATTTTGTTAATAGATTAAAAGCTATATACAACTGGATATCATTTAACCCTGTTGTTCCTGTTATTTTAGATGGTGAAAATGCATGGGAATTTTATTACAAAAATGGAAAAGAGTTCTTTGAAAATCTTTACTCTTTAATAGAAAAACAGGACTGGATAGAAACAATAACAATTGATGAAATCTTTGAAAGAGAGGATATAAAAGAGGAAATAATAACAAACATCGTAGCAGGCAGCTGGATAGGTGGAAATTTTCTAACGTGGGTAGGACATGAAGAGAAAAACAAAGGCTGGGAGTACTTATCCCAGACAAAACAGTTTGTAAACTCAAAAAAGATAGAAAATTCAGAAATACGTTCAAAAGTACACCAACTACTTCTTATTGCAGAAGGTAGCGATTGGTTCTGGTGGTATGGAGATGACCATTACAGCGATTTTGCAGATAAGTTTGATATTTTATTCAGGTCAAATTTAATAAAAATTTATGAACTTTTAGGTGAAAAACCACCAGATGAATTTTACAAACCTATAAAAAAATCTTACAAATCACCATTTATAAGACTTCCTAACTACTACGTCCGTCCAATTTTAGATGGTGAAATCACAAGCTATTTTGAGTGGCTAAACGGGGGAATTGTTGACCTTCAATTTGATGCTTCTACAATGGATACAAGCGGTTCACACCTTCAGAAATTACATTACGGCTTTGATAAAGAAAATCTATACCTTATGATAGAAGGAAATATAGAAAACATACTAAATCAGGATTACTATTTAGGAATTGATATAATCTTACCTTCAAAAAAAATACATTTGAAAATTCTTCTATCAAATCAGAGCAAAAAGTATGAAACAAAGGATTTTGAATGTAATGGTATTGATTTTGCAATAGACAGGGTAATAGAGATAAAAATTCCGAAAGAGTGTTTAGAAAATGCTTCAGATATAGAGATAGCTTTTAAGATATTTAAAAATGATAAAACAGTAGAAAAAGCTCCGTTTTACAATTTTGTTCCTTTGGAAATAAATAAAAATTTTGATT
>JALSSE010000353.1 GCA_026984415.1 Hydrogenothermaceae bacterium
GAAAAAGAAAATTTTGAAAAATGGGATGATTATTTAGGCTGGAAATCAGCCATCAAAGAACTTAAATACATAAAAAAGAAAATATCAGAGATTAATAGTGGGAATTCTTGATTGTTTAAATAGTTTTTCATTCATAAAAAGATATGAAGTCCTTAAATTCAGATACTTTGAAGAAGGTTTTTATATAAAAATCAAAGTAGATTTAAAAAATAATACACAGCTATATATTACTGAATATTCTGATAATATTGTCCGTGAATATTCTTATCATTGGCAAACAATAGATGGAAAATTGATAATTAGATGGGATAATGCTCCTCACCATAAAAATATAAGAACATATCCTCATCATAAACATGTTGGAGAAAATGTTTACGAAAGTTTTGAAATAGACTGCTATTCAATCTTAAAAAAAATAGAAAAATACCTGAAGAGCTAAAAGTTGAAGAAAGCAATATACATTTTTAACGACGGACAGCTAAAAAGAAAAGATAATACACTAATTTTTATAAAAGAAAATGAGGAAAAAAGAGTAATTCCTATAAATGCAGTTTCTGAAATACACGTTTTTGGTGAATTAGACCTGAATAAGAGAGTTTTAGAATTTTTAAGCAGTAATAAAATTCCTGTTTATTTTTACAACCATTACGGATATTACATTGGAAGCTATTATCCAAGAGAGTATCTAAACTCTGGAATGATAATTTTAAAACAGGCACAGTTTTATTTAAAAAAGGAAGAAAGACTGTTTTTAGCGAAAAGTTTTATTTATGGAGCTGTGGCAAACATTCTTAAAAACCTAAATTATTACAAAAAATCTAAAGAAAAATACATAAAACCTTACATTCAGGAAATTGAAGAAAAATCAAAAGAAATTGATAAAAAAGAAGATATTCCATCTTTAATGGCATTAGAAGGGGATATTAGAAAAAAGTATTACGAAGCCTTTAATCTTTTTTGACAAAAGAACAAAAAGACCTCCAGAAAATCCTCTAAATGCTCTTATCAGTTTTGGAAACTCTTTGATTTATACGACTATCCTTTCTCAAATTTACAGAACACATTTAGACCCGCGGATTGGATATCTGCACGAAACAAACCAGAGAAGTTTTAGTTTAAATCTTGATTTAGCAGAGATTTTTAAACCTGTTATTGTAGATAGGGTTATTTTTTCTTTAATAAACAAAAATCAAATCCAGTTAAAACATTTTGAGGAAGAGATTGATTACACTTATCTAAACGAAAAAGGAAAACAGATATTTATAAAAGCTTTTGAGGAAAAGTTAAACACAACCATAAAATACAAAAATTTAGGTAAAGTCTCTTACAGGAAGCTTATACGGCTTGAGTGTTATAAACTTTATAAGCATTTTTTTGGAGAGCAGATTTATAAACCATTTATAGCTAACTGGTGAGGATATGTTTGTTATTTTAGTTTATGATGCAAATGAAAAAAGGGTTCAAAAGTTTCATAAAACCTGTAAAAAATATCTAACGTGGGTTCAAAATAGCGTTTTTGAAGGAGAGATTTCACAGGCAACATTAAGAATTCTGAAAGATGAGCTAAAAGATATAATGGATGAAAATGAAGACAGCGTTTTGATATACAAATTCAGGACAAAAAAGTATTATGACAGGGAAAGTATAGGAGTATCAAAACCTTCCCATGAAGATTTGTTTTTTTAAATCGTTTTCTGATTTTTCAATAGATAAATTTTTTACAGAAAATTTATGTTTTAATCTCAATTATTATTTATAAAGTTTGTTAAATTTTGTATTTTAAAGATGAATAACAATAATTTGTCGATGTCAGATTTTAAGGTTATTTTTTGTCTCAATAAAGTAG
>JALSSE010000354.1 GCA_026984415.1 Hydrogenothermaceae bacterium
AATGAAAAAATTTGAAAATTTAAGTTTTGGAAAACAGAAAAAGGGAAAGGTAAATTTAATAGAAAGTATAACTGCCCCAAAAGGAGCAGTTTACAAAATAGTCAAAAAAGATTAACTTACATAACTACCTATTTTTACATCCTTATCAACAGTTAACAGTGAAAGTGTATTTTCGTCTTTTGCGGCTAAAATCATTCCTTTTGATTCTATTCCAAAGATTTTTCTTGGTTTTAAATTTGCAAAAACAATTATTTTTTTTCCAACCATTTCTTCCGGTGTGTAATACTGGGCGATTCCAGAAACAATAGTCCTTTTTTCATCTCCTAAATCAACTGTTAATTTTAAAAGTTTATCAGCCTTTGGAACCTTTTCAGCTTCCAACACCTGTCCAACTCTAAATTTTAATTTTGCAAAATCTTCTATTCCAACAATTCCTTCTTCAACTTCTTTTACTTCTTTTTTCTCTGTTGTTTCTGACACTTTTTCTTCCTCCTTGTATTCTATCCTTGGAAATAGCGGTTTTATTTTTTTCATTATTTTTGTGTTTTCTGGAAAGACGAATGGTTTAGGCTTTGCAATGAATTCTTCTGCTTCTACTCCTAAGTATTCCCTTACTTTTTCCATCTTTTCTGGCATAAAAGGTTTTAAAAGCCACGATAAAAAGTACAGACCATCTGCCAGAATATAAAGGGTAGTTTTTAAATAAGGGTCTTTATTTTTGTTTAAAGCCCACGGCTGTGTTTTAACTATGTATTTGTTAAGAAAGTCTATGAACTCCCATACTATCTCAAGGGCTTTGTTAAATTCAAGGTTTTTTATGTGTTTATCAAAGTTTTCAAGGGTGTAAAGGTACAGCTCCTTGTACTCTTTTTCTAACTCTGTATGTTTATCTGAACACTCAACAACACCTTTGTTAAATTTATTTATCATTGAAAGACTTCTGGATAAAAGGTTTCCAAGGTCATTGGCAAGGTCAGAATTAATTCTTCCAATTACTGCTTTTTTTGAAAAGTCTCCATCTAAACCAAAAGGAACTTCCCTTAGAAGAAAGTATCTGAGTTCATCAACCCCATACTCTTCAGTTGCTTTGAAAGGGTCAACGACATTTCCAAGGGTTTTTGACATTTTGTGTCCTTCAACAGTCCACCATCCATGGGCAAAAACTTTTTTTGGTATTTCAAGACCAGCACTCATTAAAAAGGCAGGCCAGTAAACTGCATGGAACCTTAAAATATCTTTACCTACAACGTGGACATCAGCAGGCCAGAATATTTTAAACATCTCTGAATCTGTATCTGGATATCCGACCCCTGTCAGATAGTTTGTTAAAGCATCAAACCATACGTAAATAGTGTGGTTTTCATCAAAAGGTACTGGTATTCCCCAGCTAACCCGTTCTTTTTTTCTTGAAACAGAAAGGTCTTTTAAACCCTGTTTAACAAAGGATACAACTTCATTCCTTCTATAATCTGGCTGTATAAATTCTGGATGTTTTTGGTAATATTCAAGTAATTTGTCGGTGTATTTAGAAAGTCTAAAGAAATAACTTTCTTCTTTTATTTTTTCACATTTTTTCATATGTATGGGACATTTGTAATCTAAATCTTTTATTTCTGTTTCTGTTTTAAACTCTTCGCATCCTACACAGTACCAGCTTTCGTATTCTGAAAGGTATATATCACCATTTTCATAACATTTCTGGAATATGTACTGAACTGCTTTTATATGGTCTGGGTCTGTTGTTCTTATAAATCTATCGTATTCGATATATAAAACTTTCCACAGTTCTTTAAATTTAAGGTGGGTTCTGTCAGCAAGTTCTTTTGGTGTAATTCCTTTTT
>JALSSE010000355.1 GCA_026984415.1 Hydrogenothermaceae bacterium
GATGAAGATAAAATACAAAGGAATTGATAACTCTGGAATGGTAAGAGACGGGGTAATTGAAGCAAAAAATATAAATGAAGCAGAAGAAAAATTATCTTTGCAGGGGTTGAGTAATTTAAAGTTAGAAGTTCTTACATCTAAAGCAGGTTTCTCACTGCCTTTTTTTAAAGGAAAAGTAAAAGAGAGAGATTTGGCTATATTTACCCGCCAGTTTGGAGCATTAATAAATGCCGGTGTTGGAATTGCCGAGGGTCTTGAAATACTTTCTGAACAGCTTCCTAACAAAACCCTATCTTCTGCTTTGAAAGAAATCAAAGAAGATGTTGTTGCTGGAATGAGCTTATCAAAAGCTATGGAAAAGCACAGGAATGTTTTTCCAGATTTTCTTATTCATCTTACTTCCGCTGCAGAAGAATCTGGTAGTTTAGATGTTGTTTTGATGAGGGCAACAGTTTATTTTGAAAAAATAGCTGCAATTAAAAGAAAAATAGTAAGTGCTTCATGGTATCCAACGGCAGTTATAATAATCGCCTCTTTAATTGTTTTAGGGATTTTAACATTTGTTGTTCCAACATTTGCACAGTTATATGCAGGTTTTGGTGCAAAGCTACCTTTTTTAACCCAGATAATAATTGATGCAAGTAATTTTATAAAAGGAAATTTCCTTATCCTGTTAGGTTCAGTTATAGGTTTTTTTGTTATAAATTCTTATATTTATAAAACCCCAGCAGGAAAGGAATTTTACCACCGTATGTTTTTAAGAATTCCACTTTTAGGGGAAATATTTAGGAAAGGGGCTGTTGCAAAATTTGCAAGAACTTTATCTACACTTGTAAGTGGTGGAGTTCCTATAATAAGAGCATTAGAAATAGCCTCAAAAGTTGCAGGAAATGTTGTTATTGAAAAATCTATTTTAAAAACAAAAGATGATGTTGAAAGAGGTAGGCAGATTTACCAATCACTTGATACTAATGTTTTCCCTCCTATATTTATAGCTATGGTTCGTGTCGGTGAAAATACAGGTAGACTTGATGAAATGTTAGATACTATTGCAGAGTTCTTTGAAGATGAGGTAGATAGGGCAGTAGAAGGTTTACTCTCCCTAATTGAACCATTACTTATGGTGTTTATAGGTGGTGTAGTTGGACTTATAATAGTAGCCCTGTATTTACCAATATTTAAAGTAGGTGAACTTCTTACATAATGAAAAAAAGAGTAGCAGTTGGATTAAGTGGTGGGGTTGATAGCAGTGTATCAGCCCTTCTCCTCAAAGAAAAAGGATATGATGTTATTGGGATAACATTAAAGTTGTCTTCTGTTGACTCCTGTGATTCTGATATTCAGGTTTGCTGTTCAACAAAGGATATTTTAGATGCTAAAAGGGTAGCTTCTTTTTTAGGAATAGAGCATTTTGTAGTTGACTGGCAGGATTTGTTTCAGGAAAAGGTTATAGATTATTTTGTTGAAGAATACAGAAAAGGAAATACTCCTAATCCATGTTCTATATGTAATAGAGATGTAAAAACAGGTAAACTTGCCCAGTATGCAAAAGTTGTTTTAAATGCTGATTTTTTGGCAACAGGACATTACATAAGATTAGAAGATACAGAAAATGGTAAAGTTATTAAAAGGGGAAAAGACAAATCTAAAGACCAGTCTTACTTTTTAGCCCTTGTTCATAAAGAAATTCTTGATATTTTAAAATTTCCACTTGGGGATTTTACAAAAGAGGAAGTTAGAGAAATAGCAAAAAAGTATAAAATTCCTGTTTCTCAGAAAAAAGAAAGTTTTGAGATATGTTTCACAGCAGGAAAATCTCCAGCAGAATACCTTATGGAAAA
>JALSSE010000356.1 GCA_026984415.1 Hydrogenothermaceae bacterium
AGGTTCTTCAAGGGACTGGGCAGCAAAAGGAACACAGTTATTAGGTGTTCAGGCTGTTATTGTTGAATCTTTTGAAAGGATACACAGAAGTAACCTCGTTGGAATGGGAGTTCTTCCACTTGTATTTAAAGAAGGAGATAGCTGGGAAAGTCTTGGTTTAAACGGACATGAAGAGTTTTACATAACTGGAATTGAAGATATGAAGCCAGGAAAAGAGATACATGTTAAAGCTGTAAAAGAAAACGGAGAAACTGTTGAGTTTGACGTTATTTCAAGGCTTGACACAGTTGTTGATGTTGAGTATTTTGAACACGGTGGAATTTTACCATTAGTTTTAAGGAAGTTAGCATCAGAATAAATTAAAGGGGCTTCATGCCCCTTTTTTCTTATGAAAGAAAGTAGATACTTTTCAGTAATCACAATATTTACAGGAACATTAATTAACCTTTTAGTTATTATTTCAGGAGTTATTTTTTACTTTACAGTTTTGTCTGGTTTTTCTGTTTCATTTAGTACTTCTTTTTACTTTACAGCTTTTGTCTCTTTTTCAATCTCTTTTTTGGTTTTTATAAAAATTTTCAAACTCAATAGGGTAAAAGCTTTTCAAAAAACAATTTTTAGTATGACTATAGCACTGATTATATTTATATCTGGTTGTGGATTCTTACTTTTTAAACTTTCAAATGCTCCAAACTACTGGTAATTACCTTTTATCAAGGGGAACATAAGGTAAATTGTGGCTGCCTTCGTAAATCTGTGAGGGCCTAAAAAGTTTATTTTCTTTTATGTATTCTTTCCAGTGGGCTAACCATCCTGAAATCCTTGCCATTGCAAAAATTGATGTGTACATATCAACAGGAATTCCAAGTTCATAATAAATAATACCTGAATAAAAATCTACATTAGGGTAAATACCTTTTGAAGACAAATGTTCCATGGCAACTTTTTCAACTTCTTTTGCAATTTTATAAAGTTTTGTTTCACCTTTTATTTCCATTAGTTCTTTTAGTAGTTTTTCAAGTATTTTAGCCCGTGGGTCGTAAGTTTTATAAACCCTATGACCAAAACCCATTATTCTTTCTTTATTTTTTAATTTATTTTCTATATACTCCCTTGCTTTTTCTGGTTCTCCTATTTCCATTAACATATAAAATACCTTTTCATTAGCTCCACCGTGTAAAGGTCCTGATAAAGCTCCCAATGCAGATGACATGACAGTGTAAGGGTCTGCAAGGGTTGAAGCAACAACAAGAGCTGCAAATGTAGAAGCATTCATTGTATGTTCAGCATGTAAAATTAAACATTTGTCAAATATTTCAGCAACTCTTTTATCTGGAACCTGCTCATTCATCATATAAAAGAAATTTTCTGTAAAATTCAAGCTATCATCTGGTTTTATAGGTTCATCGCCATTTCTTATTCTGTACCACCCGGCAATAATTGTAGGAATTTTTGCAATGAGGTTTACAATTGCTTCGTATTGGTAATCTTCGTCTAATACATCTTTCATAGGATAAAACATTCCAAGGGCAGAGACTGTTGATTGGAGAACTTCCATAGGATGTGCTTTTTCTGAAAAATTTTTCATCATATCAACAATTCTAAACTTAATTCTTCTGTGGTGGTAAATATCATTCACAAACTTTTCGTATTCGTCTTTTTTAGGAAGTCTGCCAAATATGAGGAGGTAAGATGTCTCTAAAAAATTAGAATATTCTACAAGTTGCTCTATAGGTATTCCTCTGTACTCTAAAATACCTTTTTCACCATCTATAAAGCTTACTTTTGATTTTATAGCTGGAACTCCTGCTAACCCAGGTATT
>JALSSE010000357.1 GCA_026984415.1 Hydrogenothermaceae bacterium
AAAGAAGATATATAGATAAAAAAATATGTTTGTGCTATAGTTGTAACTTACAAAAAATTTATTAATAGAGTGTTTAGAAGTGTTAAGAAAACAAACGAGGCCATTACAGGGAATATATAATGAATTTTCTAAAAATTACCTAAAATTTGTAAAAAATTTTAACAAAGAAAATATGCAAGTATAAAGTTTAATTGAGGAAAAATTAAAGAATGACTACATATTATAAGGTTTATATAATCATTCTTAATTACAACGGTTGGCAGGATACAATTGAGTGTTTAGAAACCGTACTAAGGAATAATTATCCAAATTATCAGGTTGTCGTTGTAGATAATAACTCTCCTAATAATTCTATGGAATATATAAAAGCATGGGCTGAAGGAAAATTAGATGTTTGGATGCATCCTAATCATCCTTTAAAAGATTTATCTCGTCCCCCAATAAAAAAGCCTGTACCTTATGTGTTTTATTCCAAGGAGGAAGCTGAACAGGGAGGAAATCCTGAATTAGAAAGCAAGCTTAAAGATAAAATTCCTGAGGATATAACTACTAAAGAACCTTTAATCTTTATACAATCAGGAAAAAATAGAGGTTTTTCTGCAGGAAATAATATAGGAATCAAATATGCTTTAAAAAAAGACGATTTTGAATATATATGGCTACTGAACAACGATACAGTAATTAGAAAAGATAGTTTATCTAAGCTGATAGAATGTGTTAAAAGTTTAGATGAGAATACTTCACCAGTTGGAACTGTACTTGCTTACTATGATTTACCAGATAAAATCCAAGCTTTAGGAGGAAAATTTAATAAATTTTATGCACTGGGAAGACATCTATTTGTATTAAAATCTATAGAAGAAGCAATTAAAGAATACAAGGAAAAAAAAGTTAAAATTGACCATGTAATTGGTGCATCTATGCTTTTAAATAAAAAATTCTTAAAAGAAGTAGGACTATTAGACGAAGATTATTTCATATATTTTGAAGAAATAGATTTATGTGAAAGAGGAAGAAAAAAAGGTTTTAAACCTTACATATGTTTGAATTCTATCGTGTATCATAAAGAGGCTGTCACAATGAACGAAGTTGTAGGAACAGAATTTTCAGATTTTTTTGCAATGAGAAATAGAATAATTTTTACAAAAAAGAATAACCCGTTTTATTTACCTTTTGTTTACCTTAGCTTTATCGTTTCTATAATAAAAAGATTGAAAAGAAGGGAATACAAAAAAGCATATAATATTATAAAAATAATTCTTGGCAAAAGAAATTATGAATAACAGATTTTGGTTTATTGCTTACCTTGTTTTAGTTATTTTAATGTCTTTTTATACAATAAAATTGAATATTGGTTTTGAAGTAAGAATAAGTCAAATATATTTACTTATTATATTTTTGCTAATCTTATTATATGAACTTAGATATAAAGTATTTAACCTAAGATTATACAGTTTTTTTCTATTATCTGGAATATTACTTTCACTAATAAGTCTTAACTCTGCATTTGAAAAAATAGGAGAATTCAAATTTATAATAAAGTATGTAGTAATTTTTCCAGCAGCATTTTATGTTGGGTATAGAGCAATTTATCTAGTTGGTATAAGGAATATAATTAAAATCTCTGAAATAGCAATCCTCTTGGCTACAAGTTTAGCAATATTTTTATATTATTATCCTATTAAATTCCTTATTCATGATAGAGGGGCTTTGACTGGTCTACAAGGAACATTTTGGGAATCTGCAGGATTATCAATATATGTGTCTATATTTTTACTAATATCTTTAATCCTTAGAATTTATTACAATAATATAACAAAAAAAATTTTCTATTTATATGCAATAGCTTTTGTAATAATAATTTTGACTAAAACAAAAATCGTGTATATAGCCTTCCTAACACTTATAATTATAGCTGTTATATACAAACTAAACTTTATTATAAAATCAAATTTTTTAAATAATTTTGCTCTAAATTTTATAAGAAAAGTTAATATAAAGAAAATAGCTCTATTTACAGGAATGTTTTTGTTTATTTTATACACGTATAATCAATATGAACCATTTATAACGGAAGAAATTATTAAAGACAAAATTGAAAATGAAAGAGGCAGAGCCTTAAAAGTTTCGTTTGATTTATTAGAAAAAAGCAATTGGCTAGGCGCATATGGGTTTGGATTTGTAGAGAGATACTTCTCAGGTATTTATAGAGGTGAAAATATAATTGGATTAGGTGAGGGAATCAATGCAATCTTTAACTCATTTTTAGATATATGGATAGCAGTAGGTCTATTTGGGGTAATATTTCAAATTATCATATTAGTAATGGCTTTTGGAAAAAAGCATTTTCTAAATATAGCTATACCTGTATTTCTATTTTTAGTAGGACTAACAGGTCCAGTATTTATAGATTTTAATTATTACCTATTCCTTGGCCTTTCTTATGGATTTAAGAAATATATGGAAAATAAAGTAGAGAATGTATAAAAAAAGCATATTTTTTGGATTCTACAAAGGACTTGGGGATTTTATATCAGACTCTTATATAATTGAACATTTTTATAAGAATGATTATAAAGTTTATATATCTATTGCTTCATGGTTGGAAAACTTAGCTAAATTTATATTTCCAAAAGCTAACATAATTAGCTATAAAACAGGGAAAGACCTGCTAAATATAGATTATAACTCTAAATATATTTTTTTGTCTCCTAACTATCTACATCCAATAAATATAAACTATAAGTCTTTGATTTTATATTTTATAAAATATAAAGCTGTACGTAAAAACTTACCCAAAGATACTATCATTATTAAACCATCTAACTGGGAGTTAATAAATTACTATTTGAATTTAAAAAAAACTTATTTAAACAAACATTTTTATTATATGAGTTATGAATTAATAAAAAAATATTTTCCCGATGTTCCTGACACTTATAAAGAGTGTAATCAAAAAATAGACAACATAAACAAAAAACCTATTAATAAGATATTTATTTTTCCATTTTCTGGTTTTAAACCTAAAGATTATCCATTAGAGAATTATTACAAGATAGCTAACTTTATAAAAGAAAAATACAAAATTACACCTACTTTTTTTGTTGTTCCTTCTGATAAAGAAAAGTTAAAAGAATTTGAAAATCAGTTTAATGTAGAATCTAAGTCTTTAGTAGAATTAACAAAGATTTTTAATAAAAACACACTTGTAATATGTAGTGATTCAGGTCCTGGACATTTAGCAGCAAAATTTGGAGCAAATTTAATAGTATTATATTCAACAACAAATCCAGAAAAATATAAACCGATTGGAAGTGGTAAAATATTAACAATAAAAGAGAAAAAAGCGAAAAATATATCTTATAAAAAGATAATAGAAATTATAGAAAATAATTTTGTATTGGGGTAGAAAAAATGAAAGTAGCAATTTTAGCTGGAGGATTTGGAACAAGACTAAGTGAAGAAACAGTAATAAAACCAAAACCCATGGTAGAGATAGGAGGAAAACCTATTCTCTGGCATATTATGAAAATATATTCTACATATGGATTTAATGACTTTGTAATTTTACTTGGATATAAAGGCTATATGATAAAAGAATACTTTGCAAATTACTTCCTTCACCAAAGTGATGTAACAATAGATTTAGAAAACAATAACATTCAAATTCATAACACTAAAGCAGAACCTTGGAAAGTTACCCTTGTAGATACAGGTTTATATACACAAACAGGAGGAAGAATTCTAAGAGCAAAAAAATATTTAGAAGGTGGAACATTTATGTTGACATATGGAGATGGTGTTGCCGATATAAATATAAAAGAACTTATAGAATTTCATAAAAAACATGGAAAATATGCAACTGTAACAGCTGTTCAACCTTCAGGAAGATTTGGAGCTTTAGAACTCGATGAAAGTAACAACGTTATAAGATTTAAAGAAAAACCTAAAGGAGATGGTGCCTGGATTAATGGAGGATTTTTTGTTTTAGAACCAGAGATATTTGATTACATTAACAAAGGTGATGAAACTTATTGGGAAAGAGACCCTTTAGAAAATCTTGCAAAAGATGGACAGTTAGTAGCATATAAACATTATGGTTTCTGGAAGCCTATGGATATGCTTAGAGATAAAAAAGAATTAGAAGAATTATGGAATAGTGGAAAAGCTCCTTGGAAGATATGGGATGATGATGTTTAATAATATATATAAAGATAAAAAAGTCCTGATAACAGGACATACAGGTTTTAAGGGTTCGTGGCTTTCTTTATGGTTAAAAAATCTTGGTGCTAAAGTTTTAGGATATTCTCTAAATCCACCAACAAAACCTAACCATTATGAGTTATTAAATTTAGATATAAATTCAGTTATAGGTGATATTAGAGATAGAGATAAACTTTTTTCCGTAGTAAAAGACTTTAAGCCAGATATAGTTTTTCATCTTGCTGCACAGCCATTAGTTAGATATTCGTATAAGAATCCACTAGAAACTCTTGAGACAAATATAATTGGAACAGCTAATATCTTTGAAGCATGTAAGAAAATAGATACAGTCAAAGCAATAGTAAACATAACAAGTGATAAATGCTATGAAAACAAAGAATGGGTATGGGGATACAGAGAAACTGACCCAATGGGCGGGTATGACCCATATAGTGCTTCCAAAGGATGTGCAGAATTAATAACATCATCTTACAGAAATTCTTTTTTTAATCCAAAAGAATACGGGAAAAAACATAATACTTTGTTAGCAAGTGCCAGAGCTGGCAATGTTATTGGTGGTGGCGATTGGTCAATAGACAGATTAATACCAGATATAGTAAAGGCAACAGCAAAAAACGAAGAAGTTTTAATTAGAAATCCAAAAGCAATAAGACCATGGCAACATGTATTAGAACCTTTAAGTGGCTATCTTTTGTTAGGACAAAAATTATTAGAGGGATTAATAGACTTTGCTGATGGATGGAACTTTGGACCTGATGATAGCAGTATAATAGAGGTTGAAAAAATCATACAGCTTAGCAGAAAACACTGGAATTCTATAAGATATAAAATTAACACAGGAGAAAATTTACATGAAGCAAAGCTCTTAAAGCTTGATTGTTCAAAAGCTCATTATTATCTAAAATGGAAACCTATATGGAATATAGAAAAAACCATAGAAAAAACTATTAAATGGTATAAAACATTTTATGAAAAAAAAGAAATACTTACCTATGAAGATTTTGAAGAATATATAAAAGATGCTAAAAAATCTGGAGCTGTATGGGTAAGATGAAAATTCTAATAACAGGAGCAAAAGGTTTTATAGGAAAAAATCTATTAGAACTTTTGCAAAAAAATGATGATTATGAGCTATTTACAATAACAAAAACAAAGTTTAAACTTGGAAGAGAGAAAAATTTCACTTGTGATTTAAGAGAAACAAAGTTATTAAATAAAATTTTAAGTGAAATAAAACCTGATGTGATAATCCATCTTGCAGCTGTAGGAGTAAAATACGGACAGGGTAATCTAAAAGATATATTTGATATAAACTCATTTTCTATAATTAATATTGCTGAAATATGTAAAGAAATAAAAATAAAACCTAAATTTATAGTAGCAGGTTCTGGGTATGAATACAAAATTATAGATAGACCTTTAAAAGAAAATGACTGTTTAAATCCTTTATCTTTATATGGAATTTCAAAAGCCACTCAGAGTTTATTATTAAAAAGGTATGCTGATATATTTACTATATTTTTACTTAGATTTTTTAGTGTTTATGGGAAATATGAACCAGAACATAGAATATTCCCATATATAATCAACCAAATAATAGAAAATAAAGAAGTTAACCTTACAGGATGTGAGCAAATAAGAGATTATCTTCATGTTTTTGATATAGCTCAGGCTATAGATAGATTTATAAAAAAAGAGGAAAAAAATGGTTTTTTTGACTTTAATATAGCTTCAGGAAAAGGTTATTTGTTAAAAGAAATAGTTATGATGATATCTAAATACTTAGAAAACTACGGATATGAACCTAAAATTAACTTTGGTACATTACCGTATCGTAATGATGAACCTATGTATTATGTTGCTGATATTTCTAAAGTTAAAAACTATATACCTTGGAAACCGACTATATCTATGGAAACCGGGATAAAAATGATGATTGAGGAAAAAATAAATGAGTATAAAAGATAAAATAAAAATTATCCCAAGAAAAAAAATTACAGATGAAAGAGGCTGGTTTTTAAAAGTCATAGATGGAACGGAAGAAAATCTTCCTAATTATACAGGAGAAATATATATAACCAGTGCAAACAAGAATGAGATTAGAGGAAACCATTATCATATAGAAGCTACAGAGTGGTTTACATTAATTGAAGGAAAATCTACTTTATTTTTAGAAGATATAAATACAAAAGAAAAAATGAAGATAAAATTAGATGCTGACAATCCCATAACGATTGTTATACCTCCACTAATCGCACATGCTTTTGTGAACTTTGAAGAAAAACCCTTTATTCTGATTGCATATACAAATGTTTTATATGACCCAAAAGATACAATCAGATATGAGGTTTATAAAAAATATGAAGAATAACAAACTCGGTATATGTATTCCAACCTATAATAGGGCAAAATTATTAGATACATGTTTAAGCAGGATAGTTCCACAGGTAAAAAAATATAATATCCCAATCTTCATATCAGACAATGCATCAACAGATAATACAGAAGAAATAGTAAGGAAATATAAAGAAAATTACGATTATATCTTTTATAAAAGAAACCCTCAAAATATAGGTTTAGACCCAAATTTTGAAGCTGTTTTAAAATTTGCTGACACAGAATACAGATGGCTACTTGGAGATGACGATAGTTTTTTTGATGGTTCTTTAGAAAGATTACTAAAAATCATTAAGCAGGAAAATTTTGATTTGATAGTAGTAAATGCAGGAAGACCTATAGACAAAAAAAGGCCAGAAAAAGGCATAAAAGAAAGAAGAGTAAAAATGATAAACTCTAAAAAATTTACAGACAAAAATGAGCTATTAGAAAATCTTGGATGGCATATGACCCTTTTAAGTAGCCTTATCTTCAATAAAGACTTAATAGAGAATACAGATTTTTCAAGATATAGAAACACCAACTTTCTACAGGTAGGAATTTCTTTTGAGTATCTTGGCAGGAAAGATAATATAAATGTATATTGGGAAGCTGAACCTATAGTTTACACATTTAATGAACTTGGACCTATAGGAGCAAGCTGGTTTCCTAAAATAATCAAAATTTTTTGTGAAGATTGGTTTAACGTAATATCCTCATTACCTCCTTCATATAAAGCCAAATCTAAACTAAAATGTATAAAAGAACATGATAAAAAAACTGGTGTATTTTCGATTCCAAGACTGCTAAATATAAGGTCTTTTGGATATATAAATAAGGATATATATAAACATTATAAAGTTTACTTTCCTTTTGTTATGAATATACCACTATGGCTGATATTTTTTATCTCCATATTCCCACAGAATATTGCCAAATTTATTAGAAATGTATACTTAAAATCAAAAGGAATAAAATTTGATGATGTATGATATAACAGCCTCTATAGTTTTATACAATAACGATAAAAACGAAGTAAAAAAAGCTATAAATAGCTTTCTAAATACAGACTTAAATGTAAAACTATATCTTGTTGACAATTCTCCTTCAGATAACTTAAAAGTTTTAAGGGAATTAGACAAAAATCGTATAGAATACCTTTTTAATAATAAAAATTTGGGCTTTGGAAAAGCTCATAATATAGTAATTAAAAAAGTAATTGATAAATCTAAATACCATATTGTATTAAATCCAGATATATGGTTTGAAAAAGGAAACTTAGAAAAAATGTATAACTATATGGAACAACACCCAGAAATAGGACAGCTTATGCCTAAAATATTAAATCCAGATGGTTCTATACAGTATCTATGTAAAAGGCTTCCAACTCCATTTGACTTATTTATAAGAAGATTTATACCCTCATTTTTAAAACCTGCTTTTAAAAAAAGAATTGACTGGTATGAATTTAAAGATGTAGGATACGATAATATTTTAGAAGTTCCTGCACTTTCAGGATGTTTTATGTTTTTAAGGACAAAGGTACTAAAAGAGATTGGTGGTTTTGATGAAAGGTTTTTTATGTATCTTGAAGATTACGACTTATGTAGAAGGATAGGAGAAAAATATAAAACAGTATATTACCCAGAAGCTGAAGTTTATCACGGATATGCTAAGCACTCCTACAAAAACAAAAAATTACTATTTATACACGTAATATCTGCAGTAAAATACTTTAATAAATGGGGGTGGTTTTTTGATAAAAGACGAAAAGAAATAAATAAAAAATCAATATAGGAGATAAATACTATGAAAGGAATAATTTTAGCTGGTGGGAGTGGAACAAGACTTTATCCAATAACTATACCTACAATAAAACAGCTATTACCTGTTTATGATAAACCTATGATTTATTATCCTCTTGCAACCTTAA
>JALSSE010000358.1 GCA_026984415.1 Hydrogenothermaceae bacterium
TTTACACTGGCTACACTTACCTCTTAAAAACAGATAAGAGATTACAGGAATATTTTCATACCATTTAATCTGATGTCCACATTTTGGACAGTGGGAAGGAGGAGAAATTAAAGATTTATTTCTCGGTAGTCTGTAAATCACAACATTTAAAAAACTCCCAATGACAGCCCCAAATACAAAAGCAAAAACAATGAAGATAAAATCTATCATTTATTTTCTTTTAAAGTTCCATCCTCATTGTATTTTTCAGCTTCTTCTTCAACCTGTTTTTTTAACTGGGTTCCTTTCCTTATAAGAAAAACCAATTGAAATGTGGTAAACCCTAAAAGAACAGATATTATTCCTCCAATACCAGCCAGACTTCCTAAAAGAACAGCAGCAATAGGAAATATTAGCCTGACAAACATACTTGAAAACAGTTTGCTTTTTTGCGTTCCGTAATTTACTATACTTTTCCACATATGGTAAAAATAGAAAAATCCTGCTACAACACCTAAAAAGAATAGAGGAATGTAAAAAATTAACTTTTCTGGCATATACACCTGACCTCAATTTGAAATTAATAAATTTTATCATATTCATATAGACTAAATTATATTTTTTTGAGAAAATGATATTTAAATAAACATTACTACTGGAGGAATTTTATGGACAGAGAAAAAATGCTCAAATACAGAAAAAAATTATTAGAACTAAAAAAACAAATCCTTGACAGATATCTTAAGCAAGAAGAAACAATGAAAACATTAACAGAACAGGGTATATCAATACCAGAAGATTTAGATGATTACGCTTACATTGACTATACAGAAATTATACTTGGTGAGTTAGAAGATGTTGAAATAGAGATTTTAAGAGCAATTGATGAAGCTTTAGAAAGGATGAAAGAGGGAACTTACGGAATATGTGAAGTCTGTGGAAAAGAAATTGAAGAGGATAGGTTAGAAGCAGTACCTTACACAACACTCTGTAAAGAACATGCAGCAGAAGCTGAAAAAAATGTTGATTTTATAGATAGAAGGTATAAAGACTACTTTGATAGAATTACACCAAGGGAAAAACCAGCAACCCCTGAAGAGCATGAACTTTAATCAAAAAGGAGAAACAAAAATGAAGATACATGTAGCACACAGTCCAGATTCGGACGACGCTTTTATGTTTTATGCGATAAACCACAAAAAAATAGATACAAAAGACTACCAATTTATAGATGTCCTGTCTGACATTGAAACATTAAACCAGAAAGCCCTTGAAGGTGTTTATGAAGTATCAGCCATTTCTATACATGCGTTTCCTTATGTTGCAGATAAGTACGCCCTTTTATCAAGTGGAGCTTCTATGGGTGATAATTACGGTCCAATGGTTGTAGCAAAAGAAAAATTTGATGTTTCAGAACTGAAAAATAAAAAAATTGCCGTTCCGGGAAAATTAACATCTGCATTTTTAGCCCTTCAACTATTTTTAGGAACAAAAGATTTTGATTATGAAGTAATTCCTTTTGACCAGATTATCCCAGCAGTAAAAGAAGGAAAAGTTGACGCAGGACTTATAATCCACGAAGGACAGTTAACATATAAAGATGAAGGACTTGAAAACATTGTTGATTTAGGAAAATGGTGGTATCAAAAAACAGAAGGTCTTCCTCTTCCTCTTGGTGGAAATGTAATAAGAAAAGATTTAGGTGAAGAAACTATGAAAGAAGTTTCTGACATACTGAAAGAAAGTATTAAATACTCCCTTGAACATAGAGATGAAGCTGTTGATTACGCTATGAAATTTGCAAGGGATATGGAAAGGGAAAAAGCAGATAAATTT
>JALSSE010000359.1 GCA_026984415.1 Hydrogenothermaceae bacterium
TAAAACCTCCAATTAATCCTATTACTATTGGTTCAATCATTTTTGCAATATTTTGCGAAATGTAGTCTACTTTTTCGTAGTAGTATTTAGATATATAGTTTAACTGTTCATCTAAATTTCCAGTCTGTTCTCCAATTGAAATCATTCTTATTATTAAAGGTGAAAATAGATTTTGTTCCTTTAAAGCTTCTGAAAAAGGTTTTCCAATTGTAATAAGTTCGTGGACATTATAAATTGATGTTTTAAATACGTAGTTTTTTATTGCTTTCTCCATTATCTGTAAAGAATGGTAAAGGGGTAGTCCTGAAGTTATCATCAGTCTTATATATTCAGCAAAAAATGCGTAATTAAAGTTGATAATTATTACTCCAAGTACAGGTAATTTTAATACAAGCCTGTCAAACTGGTATCTAAATTTCTTATTTTTAGCCCTTAAAATATTAATAAAAATAATTGAAATAACAATTATAAAAAATATCAGTAGAATATAGCTTTTAACAAAATCAGAAACTGCTATTAAAATTTTTGTTGTAATAGGAAGCTCAATTCCAAATCCTTTAAAAGCTGTTATTATTTTTGGTAAAACATAAACAAGCCAAAAAATCATAGCCCCTAATGTGCTGAAAAATGCAAAGGCTGGGTAAATTAATGCCTGTTTCGTTTTTGATTTAAGTTCAACTAATTTTTTTAAATGTTCTGCTGCATCTTTTAATGTTTTATCTAAATTTCCCGTTTCTTCACCTATTTTTATTAATGATATAACCACTTCAGAAAAAACATTTTTATATTTTTCCATAGCCTTTGATAAAACTTCTCCAGCTCTTATTTTAAAAGAAATGTCTGTAAGCATATCTTTTATGGCAGGATTTTCTGTATCTTCTGCCAAATCTATTAAGGCGTTATTTATAGGTAAACCAGACTTAACTATAAGGTGCAAATTTTCTAAAAGCTCTATTACTTCCTGTGTTTTTATTCTGTAAAAAAATTTTTTGTAATTTAAATATTTAAAGTATCTCGGTAATTTTTTTATTTTTATTGGAGTAATTCCTGCGTATTCCAATATTGAAAGTAGCTGGGTTTCGTCTTCTGTTTCAAAAATCCTTTTTATTTTTTTCCCTGTTGTATCAACAGCTTCAATAAGATAAATCTCCATTATCCTGTAACCCTTTTGATTTCTTCTGGGGTTGTAATACCTTTTAAAACTTTAATAAGTCCGTCTTCTTTTAGGGTTCTCATTCCATTTTCTTTGGCTTTTTTTTGAATAATTAAAGGGGTTGCTCCTTTTACTATAAGGTCAGAAATTTCTTCATCAATTATTAAAAGCTCTGATACTACTGTTCTTCCAATATAACCTGTGTATTTACAGTGTTCACATCCTTTCCCTTTTCTTAATGTTATTTCATCTTTTACATCAAACTTTTCCAGCATTTCTCTGCTAAAACCGTATTTTTCTAATTCTGAACTCTGAATAGTGTATTCTTCTCCACAAAAGGAACATATTCTCCTTACTAATCTCTGGGCAGTTATTGCTGATACTCCAGATGCTACAAGGTAGTCTTTTACCTGCATATCAATAAGTCTTGGTATAGCACTTACAGAATCGTTTGTATGGAGTGTAGATAATACTAAATGTCCGGTAATAGAGGCTTTCATAGCCATTTCTGCAGTTTCTTCATCCCTTATTTCACCGATTAAAATCACATCTGGGTCTTGTCTTAAAAAGTGTCTTATAGCCCTTGCAAATGTATAACCTGATTTTTCATTTATCTGTGTTTGTTTAATAAATGGAAATTTATACTCTATTGGGTCT
>JALSSE010000360.1 GCA_026984415.1 Hydrogenothermaceae bacterium
TCAACTGCCTGTTCCTTTGAAACCTGATAACTTAAAAAAGGCATATCCACGACAATAAAAGAATCAGGGGCTCCTCTTTTCACTGCTTTTGCGTGGTAAATCATTTCATCAATAGTAACAGGCAAAGTTGTTTCTTTACCCTGAACTACCATTCCAACAGAATCACCAACTAAAATACTGTCAACTCCAGCTTCCTGACATAACATTGCAGACCAGTAGTCGTAGGTTGAAACCATAGTAATTTTTTCTTTTTTCTCTTTTGCCTCTATAAAATCATTGATTGTTTTCATTTTTACCCTTACCTGTTGCCGTTTTTATGTAGTTTATAAAAATAAATGCTGCCACAATTAATATTAAAATATTAAAAAATAAAATCATTTCTTCCCTTCCAATTTCTTAATTCTGTACTTTATAAAAAAATAAGTCCCTATATCAATTGGTACTATGAGAAATACTATAAGTTTAAGAAAAAAATCTAAATAAGGAACATACGGCTTTATCTCATCGTAGAACGCTATCAGCAAAATTGCCCCAATTAACTCAATAGATAAAGTCCAGTAAGAAGTCCTTTCTAACTTTTTTAAAGTTTCTAAATCAAACATTCAATTATTTTTCACAGGCTTCTTTATTAATTTCTATTTCCTCTTCTGTCTCCTCTGGAATTCCAAAGTTATCCCTTATCTGACCATTTCCAAAGATTATAAATTTTGGAATAGTTAGCTCTTTTAATCCCATTGGTCCCCTTGCGTGGATTTTATCTGTTGAAATTCCCATTTCTGCTCCAAGTCCAAATTCATTCCCATCTGTAAATCTTGTTGACGCATTTATGTAAACTGCTGCACTATCAACCTCATTTAGAAATCTCATTCCTTTTGTGTAGTTTTCTGTAACTATAGACTCAGAATGGCTTGAACCATAAGTATGTATAAAATCAATAGCTTCATCTAAATTTTCAACAACTTTCACTGCAATAATTAAATCTAAAAACTCCTCATAGTAATCTTCCTCTGTTGCTGGAACAATTTCTGTATCTTTAGCCTTAGGGTCATCTCTTAGAATGTTTAAACTTTCTTCATCACATCTCATCTCAACTCCAGCCTTTCCGTAGTAGTAGGCTATTTCTGGTAAAAATTCTTTTGCTATATCTTTATGGACTATTAGATTTTCTATTGCATTACAGACAGATGGTCTCTGGACTTTTGCATTGTACGCAATGTTTAAAGCCATATCCATTTTTGCTTCGTTATCAACATAAAGATTACATACACCTTTGTAATGTTTAATTACAGGCATTGTAGCTTTTTCTGCAACAGCCCTGATTAAACTTTCTCCACCCCTTGGAATAACAACATCTATATATTTATCAAGGGTTAAAAGATGGTTTGTTACTTCTCTATCTGTTGAATCTACAAACTGGATTGCATCCTGAGGGAACCCAGTTTCTTCTGATGCCTGTTTGAGTATCTCAACAAGAATTCTGTTTGAGTTTATTGTTTCACTTCCACCTTTCAGAATAACTGCATTAGAAGATTTCATACATAAAGAAGCTGCTTCAATTGTTACATTTGGTCTTGCTTCGTAAATTATCATTATAGTTCCTAACGGAACCCTCATCTGACCTATTTTTAATCCGTTAGGTCTCGTCCACATTGAGATTACTTCACCTACAGGGTCAGGTAAAGATGCAACATCTTTTAAAACCTGAACCATTCCATTTATTCTTTTTTCATTTAAAGCCAATCTATCTAAAAGAGCCTTTGAATAACCTTTTTTCTCTGCAAATTCTAAATCTTTTTTATTTTCTTTCTGA
>JALSSE010000361.1 GCA_026984415.1 Hydrogenothermaceae bacterium
GTTGTTTATCCTGTTTTTTTTAAAGTACAGGAAAAGTATAAAAATTATATTTCACAGATAGAAAAAAGAAACGAAATACAAAAGGAAAAGTTTCTTTCTTTTATAAAAGATGAAGATTAATAAAAATGGTTTTACTCTTATTGAAGTTTTAATAGCAACTTTAATTTTAGCTGTTGCTATTATTTCTGTAAATGCTGCATTTAAGCAATTTTCAGTTTATAAACAAAAAATGAATAAGTATAAAAACATATATACAACTACTCTTTCTATAAAAGATATGATAGAGAATAAAGAGTTAAAAGACAACATACAGGATACAGGAATAATGAACGGGCTCAATTTTTCTTATAAAGTAAAGCTTGTATCAAAAAACAGGAATCGCTCTTTAGAAGAAGGAGAGGGAAATACAGGTGCTTTTGAGATTTATCTTTACAAAATTAATTTAACTGTTGAAAATAAAGAGTACACTTTTTTTAAAACCCAGTATAGAAAAATAATTCCATCAGAAGGCAATCTAATCCAATGAAAAACAAAGGTTTTACATTAATTGAGCTTTTAGTTTCTATTGCAATATTTGCAGCTCTTATCTCTGTAGTGGCTTACTCTTTTAGATTTACATTAAATATAGCTAAATACGTTAATTACCAGTATGCACAGGATTTACAGACTATTTCAAAATTAAGAGATAGTTTAGACAGTATTTTTTATTACATAGCCCAGAACGACAGAGCAGTAGAAGTAGAAGATAAATTTTTTATCTTCTTTTACGGAGACAGAAAAGAATTTAAATATATAACTGCCGAACCTGTAATGTATAAAAATGGAACCCTTGTATTAGGGAAAATCTACAAAAAACAAAAATCTTTAGTTCTTGAAGAATATCCAGTTTACGATAAAAACATAGATTACAAAATTCCAAAATTTAAAGATATTGAACCTAAAAAAACAGTTCTATTTCAAAATGTAAGTAATGTAAAAATAGAATATTTTCAGGGGAACAAAGAGTTAAGCAAAATAAAAGAAAAAATTCCTACACTTATAAAAATAACAGTAATACAGAATAAAACTAAAAAAGAGCTGAATTTTAGGATAAAATCTGACTTTAAACAAAAAGAAAAATACAGCGAGGAACTGTTTGAAGGAATATAATCAAAAAGGTTCAGTTTTAATAATTACACTTATAATAATGTCTATTGCAGTTACATTGGCTTTTTATATTATAAAACTATCAAAGGATATTCTATCTACTTCCTCTATGATTTTAGATAAATTAGAAGCAAAAATTGAAGCAGAATCAACAGTTGAATTACTTAAATATTTGGTTTCAACAAATTCATTTGGAAAAGACCATATCAAGATAAACACAAAAAACATCGAAAGTAAAAATATAGGTATTTCTTTACCTGAAAAAATATGGATAAATGGTGAAGCTGTGGAAATAGGAAATACAAAAATAAAAGCTTTAGATACAAACTCAAAGTTTGATATTTCAAGTTTAGATGAAACTCTATTAAGGAGGATTTTAAAATATTCTGGATTAAAGGATAAAGACATTGCAATTGCTTCTGACAGTTATGCAGACTGGATAGACCCAGATAATCTAAAACATCTGAACGGTGCTGAAAGATACTACTACCAGTTTGAAAAAGGTTATAAATACTCACCGAGGAATAATGCTAACATACAATCAATAGATGAACTAAAATTAATAAGAGGATTTGGGGATGTTTACGACAAAATTAAGAATCGTCTAATATTAGCTTATAAAGGCGGAATAAACATATACACAGCAGATGCAGAAACGTTAGCTATTGCCCTTGGAATTTCTATTGATAGTGCAAAACAGATTTTAAAAATTAGAGAAAAGGAAAAATTATACGGAGAACTATCACAACCAATTGAAGAGAGTTTTGAAGATTTTGAAGGTATAATTGCAACATTTCCAAGTTTTATTTTAGAGTTAAATGTTGAAACAACTAAGAATGAAGCAAAAGAAAAGATTTATTGTATAATAAGCTTTAGACCAGATGAAAAAACTCCTTTTAGAACAATAAAATACCAACAATAAAGGTAAATTAATGGGATTAGTAAATTTAATACCTGCAGAAGATACATTTTTTAAAAATGTTGAAATACCAAAGAATGTAAATTTGACTCCAGAACTTATAAAAATAAATTATCAGCATTTATCACCTTTTCCTTCAGGAGATGTTTTATACTATAAAACAAAAAAATCTCTTTATTTATGGTTCGTTAGATATCCAATAGAAAAAACAAAAAAAGTAAATATTCCTGAAGGTTATTTTATTTATAAAAATTTCAAATCAAGAAAAAATGCAGTTGTTATTGTTAAAAAAGAAAATTCTGTTGTTATATCTGTAATAAAAGACGAAGAACTAATTTCCCAATTTACATTATCATCAAATTTAGCCGTTAATTTAGATGAAAGGATAGAGCTTCTTAAAAAAGAATACTCCTTAAAAGAACCAGAAATAATAACAATAAAGGCAAATCAGCTAAAAACCAGAGCAGATTTAAAAGATATCCTTGCTTTTTCAAGATTTGAAATAAACAGAGAAAGTATATTTAACTTTTTCATAGAAAATTTCAAAATTCCGTTAATAATATTCCTCTTAATTTTATCAACTTACGATATATTTCTTTTAAATTATCTTCAAAAAGAAAAAGAAAAGAAACAACAGCTTTTGCACCAGCTAAAGAAAGAAAATGCAGAAATTAAAAAAGTGATGTTTAAGTTAGAAGAGGAAAGCAAACTGTGGAACAGTTTTGTAAAAGAAGAACTTAAATTTGAGAATATTTACAATGTTTTATCATCAATTGGAAAAATATTAAAAGAAAAAAATGGAAAGTTTGAATCTTTAAATTACTCAGGGGATTTAATGGATTTATGGATTAAAACAAAAGTAAAATCAACAACGTTAATAGATAAATTGGTAAAGACTGGCTATTTTAAAGAAGTGAAAATTATATCCTCTGCAAAAGATGTTTACGAACCAGAGTATGAAATAACAAATTTACAGCTAATTCTAAAAGAAAAAGGTAGTCAAAAATGATTGATAAAAAGATTATAGTGATACTTTTACTGCTTGTATTTTACATATTTTTTATTAAGCCAAAAGCTGAAAATATAGAACCTTTAGTGGAAGAAGTTGCCCTTTACCAGAAAAAAATTTCTAAAGAAGAATACCTGAAAAAAAATAAAGAAAAAATACAAAAAGATATAAAAAATATGTTAACTATTGCACAAAAGAATAAGAAAAAATTTTTCCCACCTGAAATGAATAACTCAGAGGCTTTAGGAAAGATTTTAGAATTCTTAAAATCTACTGCATCAAGTAATAATGTTGAATTTTTAACATCCCAATGGGGAGAACCAGTTGAAGATGAAACAGGTAATTTTATAAAGCTACCTCTATCTGTAGTAGTTAGAGGTTATCCGCCAGATATAAACAGCTATCTTCAAAATGTTTATTCATTTAATAAAATTATAAAAATAGATAAACTTGATTTAAGCATTTACAGAAAAGAAAAAATAAATCTCAGTTTCTCAGTTGTTGGCTATAAACTAAATAAGAAAGAGAAAGAGTAAAATGGGAAAAAAATCATTTTTACTGTCTTTAATTGTTTTTGTTTTAACAGTAGGGTACTTTTATAAAGATTTTAAGGATAAAATTAATTATATAAACTCACAGGTCAGTAATTTTAAAATTTCCCAGCTAAATATTCCAGAAATAAAAATTAACATTATAAAAAGTAATGTTTTAGCAGATTACAATATTTGGGATGTAATTATTACACAGACATCAAAAGAGATTAAAACAGGTCAAGGGGTTATAAAAAAAGTATTCCCAAAATACAAAGTTAAAAAATTTGGAAAAGTTGAAGCTATATACAAAGTCGGTAATCCTAAAGACAGATGGGAATTTTACGGAATAATAAAAAAGGGAAAAGACTCTTTTGCCGTATTTTACAATCCAAATTTAAAAGAAAACAAATGGAAACTTGTCAAAGAAGGTGAAAAAATAGATGAAAATCTTACTGTAAACAAAATAGGCTCTAAAAATATTATAATAACCTATTATAAAAACGAAAATGAGATAGAAGAACTTCAATTAAAAGTTTTCTACGTTGAAGAAGAAAAATTTAAGAGAAAAGAAAAAAATGAGAGGTTCTCTAATGAAAATAAAAGATTTACACGTTAAATTTCTATTTATAGGTTTTTTACTGATTTTTATAACTGGCTGTGGGCAAAAACAGGTTGCAACACAAAAACCACCATTATTTAGAGATTACTACGAATCAATAATCCAGAACAGAGGAGAACTAAAAACTGAAGAAAAGAAAAAAGAAGTGGAAACTCCAGAAAAAAAACCAGAAATAAAGAAAGCAAAAATAGAAATTTACGAAATTCCTAATCCAATAGCAAAAGAAATTGTTCCTGTAAAAATTGAAGAAGCTCCACAGGTAGTAAAAAAGTATAAAATTAAACTTCCGGTAAAAGGTAAAATCCAGATTTCTGTTGAAAATATGCCTGTTTATGACTTTTTAAATCTTGTTTTTGGAAAATTGTTAAGCGTTAACTACGTAATATCTCCAGATGTTCAGAGGGTTTCAAGGAAAATAACATTAAATATGACAGAGCCTATGAAACCAAAAGATTTTCTGTATTTTGTTATGGATTTAATGAAAAGTTATCAGATAGACATCAAATATTCCAATGGAATTTTTAAGGTTGAAAAATTAATAAGAAGACCCCAACAAAAGCCAAAATACTCATTTAATATATACATTGGAGCAGAAACGCCAGCATTACCAGAAGAAACAGAAATAACCCAGATAATTCCCACATACTATGTACCAACTTCAAAAATATTTCCAACTATATCCTTATTTACACAGGGAATAAAAAATTTAAACATTTCTGTACTGAGATATACAGATGCTTTTGTGGTATCAGGAACAGTTAATAAAGTAAGAAAAATAGCAGGTATTATTCTCTCATTAGATAAACCTTATTTTGTAAATAAATATATATACTTTATAAAACTTGAATATGTTGATGTTGATGAATTTGTTGAAAATGTGAAAAATATACTTAAAAGTATGGGAATTCCTGTAACAGAAAACTCAAATGAAGTTGGAGTGATTTTTACACCAATTAAAAGTATTAATGGACTTCTAATAGTTTCACCAAAGAAAGAATGGGTAAATTCAGTAGTGTACTGGAAAGAACAGTTAGACGTTCTTGAATCTTTAGAAGCAGAGCAGAGAATATTTGTTTATAAGCCTAAAAACAGGTCTGCAGAAGATTTAGAAGAAATTTTAACCTCACTATTAGAAGGAGGAATTTCTAAAGCAGAAAAGAAACAAACAAAGACTAAAAAAGAAGCTATATCTAAAACTGCTAAAACAAAGAAAACTAAACAGACAACACCTAAAACAAAAATAGCAGAAAAATTGGCATCAGTTTCAGGTGAAGTTAATGTGGTTGTTGATGAAGGAAGAAACACACTAATAATATCAGCATACCCAAACGATTATAAAAAGATTAAAGAGGTTTTAGACCAATTAGATGAACCACCAAAACAAGTACTTATAGAAGTTACAATTGCAGAGATAACACTTAAAGACGAACTTCAGTTTGGATTAGAATGGTATTTTAAACATTCTGGGGATGCCCACGTTGGAGAAATAAGAACTTTAGGTGGATTAGGTGTAGGTGGTGCAGGGCTTGTTTACTCAATTTTAGGTAGAGGAAATAAATTCAATGCCATTTTTAACGCATTCGCAAAGAAAAATCTTATAAATATTGTTTCAACACCTCACATTATTGTTTTAGATGGAAAAGATGCCAGCATTAATGTAGGAACGCAAGTTCCTGTAGTATCAAGTGAAACAACAGCTCCAGATTTAACCGGAGGTGGAGGACAGCCAAGTATACTGAGAAACGTACAGTATAGAAGTACAGGTGTAATTTTATCTGTTAAACCTGTTGTACTTTCAGAAGGAATACTGAATATAGAAATCAGTCAGGAACTAAGTGAAGCCCAGAATAACACTGTATCAAACATTGACTCTCCAATTATTTTAAACAGAAGCTTAAAAACAAATTTAACTATTAGAAGTGGTGATACTGTTTTATTAGGTGGCCTAATCAGTACAAATAAAAGTAGTGGAGAAAGTAAAGTACCTATTCTTGGAGACTTGCCGTATATTGGACATCTGTTTAAGACAAACTCAAAAGGACTAACAAAAACAGAATTAGTTATTCAGATTACCCCTTATATATTAAACGATTCTGATGAGTTAGATGCTATCAGTAAAAAGTTTATGGAATCTTCACATTTACTAAAATAAAACGTGGTGATGTTATGAAAAAATTTATTTTTATTGGAATTGTTCCTTTTTTATTCCTAATTTCCTGTGCCCAAAAATCTTTAACATCGTATTCTGTGGAAATTCCAGATAGTGCTATTAATAAATATTTACAGAAAGAGTTTCCAGTTGAAAAGGAACTTCCAGTTGGAAAAATCATTTTCAAAAATCCTAAAGCTGTTATAAATGATGAAAATGATAGACTAAAAATTGGCTCTACTATATCATTAAAAATTCCTTTCGTTCCAGAGCAAACAGGAAAGATTTACGTTTCTGGAAATATTGCTTTTGACCAGCAGAAGAAAGAGCTTTACCTTATTAATCCAAAATTGGAAAATTTAAGTTTTAACAATCAGAATTTAACTAAATATCTACCTTCAAATGTAAATAATATTCTCTCCCAGACTGTTACAGAAATATTCAAACAACTTCCTATTTACAAAATTGATAAAAAATCTGTACAGGGTAGATTTATTAAAGATATAAAAATAGAAAAAGGAAAACTACTTCTGATTTTTGGAATTTAGATTAACTTATTTCTAAAAATTTATTAAATGCCTCTTTCAATTTATCAATCTCTGTTCCACCACCCTGTGCCATATCAGGACGTCCTCCACCTTTACCACCTAAAACAGGAGATATCTGCTTCACTATATCACCAGCTTTTATTTTATCAGTTAAATCTTTAGAAACAGCAACTATAAAGTTAACTTTGCCCTTTTCTTTATCTACTGTAGCAATCATTACAACAGATTTTCCAAGTTTTGCCCTTGCAACATCAGCAAGGTCTCTTAATTCATTAGGTTGTAATCCTTCTACTTTTCCATATGCCACTTTATAGCCGTCTTTTTCCACTATTTTTAGTATCTCTGTTATTTTATCAATTACAGATTTTTTCTTTATTTTTTCTAACTCTTTTTCTGTTTCTTTCAGTTTTTCTTTTAGATTTTCTATTTTTTCTACAATATTGTCTTCTTTAGCTGTTAAAATTCTCATTACATCTTTTAAAAGGAAGTGTTCCTGAAGTCCCTTTTCTACAGCTTTTCTTCCTGCAACAGCTTCAATCCTTCTTGTCCCAGAAGCCACTGCATTTTCAGATAAAATTTTAAAATACCCAATATCTCCAGTCCTTGATACGTGGGTTCCACCGCAAAGCTCTGTTGAAATTCCTGCTGATATAACCCTTACAACATCTCCATACTTTTCTTCAAATATTGCAACTGCCCCAGACCTTAAAGCCTCGTCGTATGACATTTCTTTACATACTACTGGTTCATTTTTCATTATCTCTTCATTTACAAGCTCTTCAATTCTTTTTATTTCTTCATCTGAAAGGCTTTCAAAATGAGTAAAGTCAAATCTTAAGTACTCATCAGAAACTAAAGAACCTGCCTGTTTTACATGGTCACCTAAAAGGTTTCTTAAAGCAGCGTGAAGTAGATGGGTAGCTGTGTGATGTCTCATTGTATTTTCTCTTTTTATTTTATCTACTCTAGCTTTTACAATTTCTCCAGTTTTTACAGTTCCAAAGATAACTTTTCCTTTATGGACAATTATCCCTTCAACTGGTGTTTGTGTATCTAATACATCAAATAAAAATCCATCACCTTCTATAATTCCCTTATCCCCAACCTGTCCTCCTTTTTCTGGATAGAAAGGGGTTTTATCAAGTATTATTTCTCCACTTTCACCTTCACTTAACTCAGAAACCTGTTTATCTCCTTTTATAACTGCCATTATTTTAGAGTCATCTGTTTCTAAAGTTTCGTATCCTACAAACTGATTTTCATTTATCCTATTTTTTATTTCCATGTAAACTGGTTTAACTTCTTTTGCCTGTGATTTCCAGCTTTTCCTTGCCCTTTCTTTTTGTTCTTCTAATAATTTGTAATACTCTGCAATATCAATTCCAAAATCCTCATCCCTTGCTATATCTTCTATTAAATCAACAGGAAATCCATAAGTATCATAAAGGGTGAAGATTTCTTTTCCAGTTATGTGTTTTCTTCCCTCTTTTTTTGCTTTTTCTATAATTTCATAAAGAAGTTCCATTCCCCTTTTTAAAGTTTTGATAAACTTTTCTTCTTCTGATTTGACGAGG
>JALSSE010000362.1 GCA_026984415.1 Hydrogenothermaceae bacterium
AAGATACTCAGGAGATATAGTTAAAGCCCTTGCTGCTGGAGCTGATACAGTTATGCTTGGAAGTTTATTTGCAGGTACAGAAGAATCACCAGGAGACAGGATTTTTTATCAGGGAAGGGCTTATAAAGTTTACAGAGGAATGGGTTCATTAGGGGCTATGAAAGCCAGATTTAGCAGTGATAGGTATTCTCAGGAAAATTTAGAAAAATTTGTACCAGAAGGGATAGAAGGTAGAATACCGTTTAAAGGACCTTTATCAGATATAGTTTACCAGTTGATAGGTGGTTTACGTTCTGGAATGGGATACATTGGAGCAAAAAATATTCCTGAACTTTATGAAAAAGGTAAATTTGTAAAAATCACAAATGCAGGTCTTAAGGAAAGTCATGCCCATGATGTTTACATAACACAGGAAGCTCCTAATTACTGGATAGATTAGTTAAAAGGAGGTAATTAGCCTGTTTTACAGGTGAAATAAAAAAATGAAAGAAATAACAAATTTTGAAATGCTTTTAGGTCAGGAAGTTACAAACTTAGAAAGGTTTATTGTAAAAGAGCCTTTAGGAACAAATGCTTTCTGGAGTGAATGGCAGACTAAAATAGGAGAAATCGTTGTAACAAAAGCTGCAATAAAGAAATCTTTAAGATTACATAAAGAAAAACTTACACAGGAAGAAATTGTAAGGTTATCTACATTAATGGAAGCTTATAAAGATATTGCAGAGTACCTTGAGTTATTAAGACAAACAGCTTTGAAAATTAGAGGAGTTGAAGTTCAAGGCTGGGATATTTTTGATGAAACTGGTGATTCAGAGGGAGAAGACGACTTTCCATTTTAAATAAATCAAGGAGGGAGCTATGTTTAACAGTTATATGACCCTTGAAGATGTTGATGTTTCAGGCAAAAAAGTTGTTGTGAGGGTAGATTATAATGTACCCCTTGATGAACACGGAAATATAGTTGATGATGTTAGGATAAGAGAAACTATTCCAACAATTAATTATCTGTTAGATAAAAATGCCAAAATTATCTTAATTTCCCATTTAGGAAGACCAAAAGGTGAACCTAATCCTAAATACTCACTTTATCCAGTTGCTAAAAGATTAGAAAGACTTCTTGAAAAGGAAGTTAAGTTTTCTTCAAAATGTTACGGGGAAGATGTAAAACAGTTAGTTGACAATATGAAAGAGGGAGATGTTGTTTTACTTGAAAATCTGAGATTTCATCCCGGTGAAGAATCAAACGACCCAGAATTTGCAAAATTTTTGGCAAGTTTATCTGATATCTATGTAATAGATGCATTTGGAACATGCCACAGAAAACATGCCTCAATGTACGGGATAAAAGATTTCGCCGATATTGTTGTTATGGGATTTTTATTGGAGAGGGAACTTAAATACTTTGAAAAAGCCCTTGTGAACCCACAAAGACCAGTTATAGCTTTTGTTGGTGGTTCAAAAGTTTCTTCAAAATTAGGCGTAATTACCCATCTGATAGATAAAGTTGATAAGATTTTTATCGGTGGGGCTATGGCTTTTACCTTTTTAAAGGCTCAAGGTTATAACGTTGGAAGTTCACTTATTGAAGAAGATATGTTTAATGAAGCATTAAATATAATAGAAAAAGCAAAAAAGAAGAATGTAAAATTTTACCTTCCAGTTGATTTTGTTTGCGGAGAAGCTGTTTCTGAACAAACTCCAGTTATTGAAGTGGCCTGGCAGGAAATTCCAGAAGGATGGTTAGGTTTAGATATTGGAAAAGCGTCTTTAGAAATGATTAAAGAAATGCTAAAAGATGTACAGACTATAATATGGAATGGCCCTATGGGTGTATTTGAAATAGAAAAATTCAAAGCAGGAACATTTGGGCTTGCACACCTTATTGCAGAATCTCCAGCATTATCAATAGCTGGTGGTGGTGATACAGATTACGCAATACACAAAGCAGGGGTTGTAGATAAAATAAGTTATATATCAACAGGTGGTGGAGCTTTCTTAAAACTTTTAGAAGGAAAAACCTTACCTTGTTTAGAAGCAATAACAAGAGCTAAATAGAATAGGAGTTAATTTTGGATAATATCAACAGCTATCTTACAGTATCCAAGGAAGCAGCAGTAATTGGAGGTATGGTTCTTAAAGAACATTTCAGGAAAATTATCAAATCAGATGTTGAAGAAAAGGGACTTAAAGATTTTGTTACATACGTTGATAAAACATCAGAAGAGAGAATTAGAGATTTTATACTGAAAAACTTTCCTTCCCATGCTTTTTTAGGTGAAGAAGAAGGGAAAATAGGAAATATTGAAAGTGAATATTTATGGGTTGTTGACCCTTTAGACGGAACAAAAAATTACATAAATGGATTTGAAATATTCGCAGTTTCTGTTGCACTATTAAAAAATGAAGAAGTAATAACAGGTTCAATTTATATACCTATGCTTGATAAACATTACTGGGCTTCAAAAGATGGTGGGGCTTTCCTTAACGGAGAAAAGATTTCTGTATCAAAAAGAACAAAAGATACAGCCGTTATAGCAACTGGATTTCCTTTTAGATTTCAGGAAGAGATTGATATGTACCTGAAAGCTTTCAGGGAAATGATGTTAACCTTCTCAGCCGTTAGAAGACCGGGTGCTGCTGCCGTTGACCTTGCACTTACCGCTGAAGGTGTTTTTGACGGTTTTTTTGAAATGAACCTTTCTATATGGGATATTGCTGCAGGTTTCTTACTTGTTAAGGAAGCAGGAGGAATTGCAACTAATTTTGAAGGAAAGTATATTTTAGACGGAAATGTTATTGCAGGAAATGAATTTATATACAATGACTTAAAAAATATAGTTGAAAAAACCCTGAGATAAAATGGATTACAAAAAAAAGCTTGAAGCATTAAGGGAAAAAATAGATAAGATTGATGAGGAAATTCTACATTTACTAAATGAAAGGGCACGTCTTGCTAAAGAAGTCGGACATATTAAAAAAGAACACAATCTTCCTGTATATGTTCCAAGTCGTGAAATGGAAATTTTTGAAAGACTTGAAAAACTAAATGAAGGGGATTTCCCTACTGAAGCAATAAAACCAGTTTTCAGAGAAATAATTGCAGCCTGCCGTTCTACAGAAGAAAATATAAAAGTTGCCTATCTTGGACCCCGTGCCACATTTACACATCAGGCAAGTATAAAACATTTTGGGCATTCAGTTGAACATATACCTGTTCAGACAATAAAAGATGTTTTTGAGGAAATTTTAAAAAACAGGGTAGATTACGGTGTGGTTCCTGTTGAAAACACAATTGAAGGTGTTGTAAATTACACCCTTGATATGCTTTTAGATTACGACCTGAAAATAATAGGGGAGATTGTATTGGAAATCTCACTTTACCTTTTAAGTATTAATACAAATTTAAATGAGATACAGAGGGTTTATTCCCACAGGCATGCCCTTGCAGAATGTAGGGAGTGGTTTATAAAAAATATGCCTAATGCACAGCTTATAGAGGTAGAAAGTACAGCAAAAGCAGCTGAAATGGCAAAAGATGATGTTGAATCTGCTGCAGTGGCAAGTGAAGCAGCTGCTGAAATTTATGGGCTTCATATATTAGAAAGGAAAATAGATAAACATTTACACAATTACACAAGGTTTCTTATTATTGGAAAAGAAATAGTCCAACCAACAGGAAATGACAAAACAACAATCATTTTTTCTGTTAAGAATGAAGTTGGAGCCCTTTACAACATTTTACAGACTTTATACAAAAATCAGATAAATATGACAAAAATAGAATCAAGACCTTCTAAAAAAGGTGCTTGGGAGTATATATTCTTTACAGACATTGAAGGGCATGTATTTGAGCCAAAAATAAAATCAGCATTAGAAGAGTTAGAGCAAAAAACACCATTTTTTAAAATTTTAGGCTCTTATCCTAAAGCTCAATAAATCTCAGCTTAAACATAAAATAAGCTCCAATAACTATATAAATAACATCAACCACTAAAATTGTAGGGTAAGGAATTATTCCTGTTTCTGCAATTGACGATAAAAGTGCAACAGAATAAAAATACACTAAAATTGCTATAAATATCATTATTAATCTATTGCTCTTTTTAGTCCATAAAAAAGGCAATGCAAAAAATGCCAGTATAAAAGGTGAAATAACAGTAGCCAGTTTAGAATAAAACTTACTCCAGTAATATCCGTACTGGTATCCGTATTTTTCAGCTATTTTCGCATTTTTGTAATACTCTGTCAGTGAAACAGGTAGTTTTGTAATAATCAGTTGTTTGATTTTATCCAAATCTATTTTTGCAGGCCATGTGTACTCTTTTACATGAACCATATGAACATCGTAAATATTTGGAATATTTATTATTCTTCCGTTTTTTATCTCAATTATTTTTTTCTTTATCTTAAACTCTTCTCCCTCTATAGTAAATAAAGGATTATTTTTTTTATCTAATTTTATTATTATCAATTTTTTACCTGACTTATTTTTGAAATCTAAAACATCAAAATACATGAAAAAGTTATCTTCAAGGGCAAGCCATGTTTTATATGCAATCTGAATTTCTTTAGCTTCTAAATTCTTCTTTTTCTTCATACTTAGGTAAATTTTTGTGGCTTTCTTTTTTGAATCAGGCATAATTAGTTCAAGGTTTATAATCTGAACTAAAGATAAAAATACAGTTAGAAATACAAGGACAATAGATATTCTACGTACAGAAATTCCATTTATTAAAATTGCATAAATTTCCCTTGAATTTATCAAATCCCTTGCAAGAAGAACAAGGGCAATTACTATAGAAATAGGAAGCATAAGGTAGGCTTTCTCAGGAATTTCTAAAACCATATAAAGTAAAATTTTATAAATATTTAAAATCTGGATTTTTCTTAAAATTTCTATTAAATCTGCAAGTACCCCTACAAAAATAAAAGCAGGAAGTACAACTAAAAAATAAACTAAAAATCTCTTATACAAATAAAGGTATAGCTTCTTCATATTTCTCCCTATTTGAAGTAAATCTACAAATATGATATATTATTACGATTAAATAAGCACGTTTCTCGTAAAAAGGGTTGCCATTTATGGTACCTGAGGAACGGAAGCTAAAAAACCCTTAGGAGGATATTTTTATGGCTGTAGAAATCACTATGAGAGAACTCTTGGAATCAGGGGTTCACTTCGGTCATCAGGCAAGAAGGTGGAATCCCAAAATGGCACCTTTCATATTCACAAAAAGGAACGGTATTCATATTATCGACCTTTCAAAAACAATTGTTTACTTTAAACAGGCTGTAAGTTTTATTACAGACGAAGTGGCAAAAGGTGGAGAAGTACTTTTTGTAGGAACAAAAAAACAGGCTCAAAACATCATTGAAGAACAGGCTCAAAGATGTGGAGCTTACTACATTAACCAGAGATGGTTAGGTGGGCTTTTAACAAACTTCCAAACTGTAAGGAAAAGTGTTGCCAAGTTAAAAAAATTAGAAAGGATGGAAGCAGAAGGAGCTTTTGAAATCCTTCCTAAAAAAGAAGTTGTTAAAATCAAAAAACAAAAAGAAAAGTTAGAAAGATTCCTTAAGGGAATCGTTGACATGGAAAGACTTCCAGACATTATCTACATTGTAGATACAGTAAGGGAGGAATTGGCTGTAAAAGAAGCAAATACTTTAGGAATTCCTATTGTTGCCATAGCTGATTCAAACAGTGACCCTGATAAGATAGACTATCCAATTCCAGGGAACGACGATGCTATAAAAGCTATTAACTTAATAACTTCAAAAATTGCCGACGCTATCCTTGAAGGAAAAGCTTTAAGAGAGACTGTTGGAGAAGGAATAGAAACTAAATCTATTGAAGAAGAGTTAATGGCAAAGGCTATTGAAGAAGGGGTAGAAGGTACAAACATTGTTGAATCTGGAATTACAGGTGCAAATGCCCCTGAAAAAGAAAAAGTATTAGAAGAAAACATTGATAAAGAAATAAAAGAAGAACTTCCTGAAGAAATTGAAGAAGCTAAGGAGGAGTTATAAACATGGCAGTTGACGCTAAATTAGTTAAAACATTAAGAGAAATGACTGGAGCAGGAATGCTCGATTGTAAAAAGGCCCTTGAAGAAACAGGTGGAAATTTAGAAGAAGCAGTTGAATTACTCAGAAAAAAAGGAATTGCAAAAGCAGCTAAAAAAGCTGGTAGAGCTACAAAAGAAGGTTTAATCCATTCTTACATCCATGCAGGTGGAAAGGTTGGTGTTTTACTTGAACTAAACTGTGAAACTGATTTTGTTGCAAGAAATGAAGTTTTTAAAGAACTGGCAAATGAAATAGCTTTACAAATAGCTGCCATGAAACCTCAATACGTTAAAAGGGAAGATGTTCCTCCTGAAGTTGTTGCAAAAGAAGGAGAGATTGCAAGGGAAGCAGCAATAGCAGAAGGTAAACCTGAACATATAGCTGAAAAAATAGCTGAAGGTAAGTTAAACAAATTTTATAAAGAAGTTTGCTTATACGAACAGCCTTACATTAAAGATGATTCAAAAACAGTTGAAGACATTATAAAAGAATATATAGCAAAATTAGGAGAAAATATCCAGGTTAGAAGATTTTGTAGATACGAACTTGGGGAAGAATAATAGTGGGTCTGAAGTATAAAAGAATTCTTCTAAAACTTTCTGGAGAAGCATTAATGGGCAATCTCGAATACGGGATTGACCCAGATTTTATTACAATAGTAGCTGATGAAATAAAAGATGTTTATGAGATAGGAGCGGAAATAGCCATTGTAATTGGTGGAGGAAACATTTTTAGAGGTGTAAACGGAACCTCTATTGGTATGGACAGGGCAACTGCCGATTATATGGGAATGTTGGCTACTGTTATGAATGCCATAGCTTTACAGGACGTCTTGGAAAAGAAAGAAGTTCCTACAAGGGTTATGTCTGCCATAGAGATGAGACAGATAGCTGAACCGTACATTAGAAGAAGGGCGATGAGACACCTTGAAAAAGGAAGGATTGTTATATTTGCAGCAGGGACAGGAAGTCCATTTTTTACAACTGATACAACAGGGGCTTTAAGGGCGGCAGAAATAAAGGCAGATGTTTTACTGAAAGCCACAAAAGTTGATGGTGTGTACGATAAAGACCCAAATAAATTTCCAGATGCGAGACTATTGAAAGAAATTTCATATTTAGAAGCAATAAATAAAGATTTAAAAGTAATGGACCATACAGCACTTACATTGTGTATGGAAAATAAACTACCAATTGTTGTTTTTAACATAAAAGAAAAGGGAAATTTAAAAAGAATAGTTTTTGGAGAAAATGTTGGTTCAATAGTTAAATAGGAAATGGAGGTAGCTATGATAGAAGAATTTTTGAAAGAAGCTGAAAATAGAATGAAAAAAGCCGTATCAAAATTTAAATCAGATTTATCTGGAATGAGAACAGGGAGAGCTTCTGTTGGATTAGTTGAAAATATAAAAATAGACTACTACGGAACTGAACTACCTCTGAAACAACTATCTACCATATCAACACCAGAACCTTCACAGATACTTATCCAAACCTGGGACCAGAATGCAGTCAAACTTATAGAAAAAGCATTAATAGAATCAAACATAGGAGCAAATCCTCAAACTGAAGGAAACATAATAAGGTTAAATCTACCTCCAATGACAGAGGAAAGAAGAAAAGAATTAGTAAAAGTTTTACATAAAATGGCTGAAGAAGCCAGAATTGCTATAAGAAACATACGTAGAGATGAAAAAGAGAACATTGAAAGCCTCAAAAAAGAAGGTTTTTCTGAGGATGATATTAAAAGGGCTTTAGATAAACTTCAAAAAATTACTGATAAGTATATAAATGAAATTAACCAGTTGACAAAAGCTAAGGAAGAGGAAATTCTCTCTATTTAAAACATTTATAAACTCCTGTTTTCATTGTATAATCTTATAATTCCTTGAAAAATTTATGTAATTTTTTATATTTATCACAGTTTATAATAAAGATTTTAAGGAAAGTATGATGTTTGAAAAAGACGTAATAGAAAGAGTAAAAGAGCTTTTACAACCAATTTTGGAAGAAAGAGGTTTAAAATTAGTTGATATTGAGCTAACAAAAGGGGCTAACCCTACCTTAAGGATTTTTATATACAATCCAGAAGGAACATCTATTGAAGATTGTGAATGGGTAAGCAGAAGAATAGGTGCATTATTAGATGTAGAAGATTTAATACCTTCTTCTTATGTTTTAGAAGTTTCTTCACCGGGATTAGAAAGAAAGTTAAAACATAAAGAAGAATTTGAAATATTTAAAGGTAGAAACATTAAAATAGTTACAAAATGCCCAATTGATGAGAAGAATGTATTTAAAGGGAAATTAGAAGGTATAGAAAAAGACACAGTTACAATAGAAGAAGAAGGTAAAAAAATAGAAATTCCCTATGAGGAAATTTCTAAAGCTAAACTGGAAATGTAGGAGAAAG
>JALSSE010000363.1 GCA_026984415.1 Hydrogenothermaceae bacterium
AAATAGATAAAAATAGTGATGAATATGTAATGAAGCTCTTTTATATCATCCAGTCTTATGTGGCATTATCATCATTTGATGAAAAGTATTTTAAAGATGTAATTAAATATTCAGATGAAATTTTTAAAAGATTTGAAAATGTAGAAGATAGAGATTCTATTTTAGATTCTGTATTTTACAAGCACAGTTTCGTTTATACAGCTTACACATATATAATGCTTGATAAATATGATAAAGCAAAAAAATTAATAGAAAAAGGTTTATCTGAATTTGGAGATTATCCTGATTTAGTTTATCTGAAAGCATTTTTATATGAAAAAGAAGGAAATTTAAAAAAGGCAATTAAATACTATTTGAAATTTGTTTATTTAACTGATGAAATAACTGACAATCCTATTAAAATGAGTGCAATTGTAAGCGATTATATTTCAAGGGTAGACTCCCTTATATTAGAAAAACTAATTAATATAGAAGAGACAAAGGAGTTTTTGGAAGAAATAGAAAAACAGTGGAAAAAAACAAAAGGAGAAAGAACTGCTTTACTCTACTACCTTTTATTAAAAAATGGAAATTCAAAAAAAGCAAATTCAATACTCAAAAAATTTATAAAGCTTTACAGAAAAGACATATTTTTTATTGAGTATGCAAACCAATTGGAAGATACATTAGAAAAAATTAGAGTTTTAGAGCAGGGGTTGGAAAAAAATAAATTATCTGCAAATCTAAATTTGATGTTAGGGGAAATATACTATTCACAGGAAGATTACGAAAAATCCTTTAAACATCTATATAACTATCTAAAAGTTTCCAGAGATTCATCTGTTGTAAATTTAATTATTGAGAGTATTAAAAAGCTTGGATATCCTGATGAGGCAAGGACTTTCGTTGAAAAAATAAATCAAATGTCAAAAAACCTAAAAAAATTAGAACCACCTCCGATAATAAAAGTCAGCTAAAAAAATTGGAGGTAAAAAATCATGGCACTAAGAATTAACCACAACTTTCAGGCAGACTTCACACATGCCAATCTATTAAAAACAGAAGGAAATATGAACAAATCGTTAGAAAGATTGGCAACAGGTATGAGAATAAACAGAGCAGCAGATGATGCAGCAGGATTATTTATAGCAGACCAGTTGAAAACGTACGCAGTATCGTTAGAGCAGGGAACAAGGAACGCACAGGATGGAGTAAGTATTTCACAGATAGCACAGGGTGCATTGTCAGAAGTTTACAATATTTTAAACGATGTAAAAGCTAAAGTAATTCAGGCTTCAAACACTTCTGATGATACTTCAAGGGCACAAATTCAGCAGGATATTAACAGCCTTATAGATTCTGTTAAGAAAATATTTGAAGATACTGAATTTAACGGTCAAAACCTTTTCTCAAGTGGAACAACTACTACATTTACAATCCACTACGGTGGTAGAATTGACCAGGAACTTGCAATGACCTCAGCTACAGCAGGTGCATCTAAAGTTGCTGCAACTGGTAGTGCTTCAATGGCTTCAGCTTCTTTAGTAACAGTTGGAGCATCAGGTTATACTATTGACGTTACTTCACAGGCTTGTGCAAACGCATCTGTAAAAGTTGTAGATGATTTAATCAAAGCTGTTGACGATATTGCAGCAAAATTTGGTTCATACCAGATAGAACTTGAGAAAATAATTTCAAACAACCAGACAACAAGAGTAAACACATCAGAGGCTGAATCGCGTATCAGAAACGTTGACTTTGCTAAAGAGATGTCAAACTTCACAAGAAATCAAATACTCATGCAGTCTGGTACAGCTATGCTTGCTCAGGCAAACCAACTGCCTCAATTAGTTCTACAACTCTTAAGATAAACAGAAGGGTGGCTTTAAGCCACCTTTTTTACTCTAATTTTACAATCTAAACCCCTCTTAATAGTTCTTTCTTAAAATATCATCTACTTAAGCTTTAAAATCCTTTATTAATCAAAATTAAGCAATTTATTCCAGTTTAATGATTTAAAAGGTTAGTTGTATTTTTTATTCAACAATTTTTAACTCTAAATAATTTAAATTTAACTAAAAATTCAATTAACTTCTCCGATAATAAAAGTCAGCTAAAAAAATTGGAGGTAAAAAATCATGGCACTAAGAATTAACCACAACTTTCAGGCAGACTTCACACATGCCAATCTATTAAAAACAGAAGGAAATATGAACAGGTCTTTAGAAAGATTGGCAACAGGAATGAGGATAAATAGAGCGGCAGATGATGCAGCAGGATTATTTATAGCAGACCAGTTGAAAACATACGCAGTATCATTAGAGCAGGGAACAAGGAACGCACAGGATGGAGTAAGTATTTCACAGATAGCACAGGGTGCATTGTCAGAAGTTTACAACATTTTAAACGATGTAAAAGCTAAAGTAATTCAGGCTTCAAATACTTCTGATGATACTTCAAGGGGTCAAATTCAGCAGGATATTAACAGCCTTATAGATTCTGTTGCCAAAATCTTCAGTGATACAGAATTCAACGGAATGGAATTATTCTCAAATGCTGGAACAACATTTACAATTCATTATGGTGGTAGAAAAGACCAGGAATTAACTATGACTGCTGCACAGGCTACAGCAATAGCTGGAACTTCTACAACAGCAGGTTCTATGGTTACTATTGATGGAACAGGTTATTCAATAGATGTAACTTCCCAAACAGCAGCAAACGCAACTGTATCAACTGTAGATGCTTTAATTAAAGCAATTGATGATATGGCAGCAAAATTTGGTTCATATCAGATAGAACTTGAGAAAATAATTTCAAACAACCAGACAACAAGAGTAAACACATCAGAGGCTGAATCACGTATCAGAAACGTTGACTTTGCTAAAGAGATGTCAAACTTCACAAGAAATCAAATACTCATGCAGTCTGGTACGGCTATGCTTGCTCAGGCAAACCAATTGCCTCAATTAGTTTTACAGTTGTTACGATAAGAAATATAAAGAGGAGGGTTTTTCCCCTTCTCTCTAATACTAAATTAAATAGGTGAAGCCATGGATATAAAAAATATTTCAAACTTAATGGATAGGAATTTAGTCCAGGGAAAAACTTTGGAATCAGAAAAAATTCAACAAATGGAGAGAACCCCTTCTGAAAATATAAAAAAACAAAATGAAGAACAGTTAAAAAAATTGGGCAAAAACCAGTTGGAAGAATTATCAAAAGACATAAATCAAAAATTTGAATACTTAAATAAATACTTAAAAATAGAAATAGATAAAGACCTTCACGAACCGGTAATAAAAATAATAGACAAAAAGACAGACAAAGTAATAAAACAGTTCCCACCAGAGTATCTACTGGAATTGGCAAAAAAGATTGATGAATTAGTTGGCTTGCTTTTTAGCAAGGAGGCTTAATCATGGCTGGAGAATTATTTATAAGTGATTTAGCAGGAGATTTTGATTACAACGAAATTTTACAAAAGGTTCAGTTATTAAAAAGTCAGCAAATAGCTCTTTTGCAGGAAAGAGAGAATATACTTTCCCAGAAAAAAGCTGCAATATCTGATTTTGGTGATATAGTTTCTGAACTTCAGGACATATTTGATGATTTAACAGGTGGTGATTTGTCTTACGAAAAACAGATTACTGTATCTGATGAAAATGCTATTGAAGCTTCTATAACAAATAAGTACAAAGCAGTTCCGGGAAGTATTGATATTACAGTTAATCAGTTGGCTAAAAATGATGTATGGCTGTCTCAGGCTGGATTGTCAGATAAAGATACTACTGCTGTTGCCACCTCAAATGGAACCCTTGAAATAAAATATGCAGGAAATGTCGTTGCTACTATTGATTACGATACTGACACAGCAGACACAACGAAACCATCTACTTTACAGGAAATAGCAGATGCTATAAACTCAGCCCAAGATGATGTAAATGCCACTATTTTTTATGATGGTTCAGGGTATAAACTTTTACTGTCTGGTAAAGATACAGGTGCTAACAACACAATTGAATTAAATGAAACTGGTGGTGGTGATTTACTTTCTCAGCTTCAAATTGGTTCTGGTTATTCAGGAAGCCATGTTCAAACGAGCCAGAATGCACAGATTGAAATCTATGGACAAACAGTTGAAAGCCAGTCCAATACTTTTACCGATGTATTAGAAGGGGTATCTTTTACAGTAAAACAAACTACAGCCTCACCTGTTAATATCCAGATTTCTCAAGATGAAACAGCCCTTAAAGATAAACTTACAGAATTTATTGATAAATACAATGAAATGGTTGATTTTATTTCTACAAATACAGGTGAAAATGGAGTTTTGTCTGGTGAGTACACTCTCCAATCAATTAGGTCTTCAATTTTTTCATCTTTAGACCCGTTATTTGAGATAGGTATTTTAAGTGTTGATAAAGATAATGGACATCTATCTTTAAATAGTTCTGAATTTGATAACCAGATGCAGCAAGACCCTAATATTGTAAAAACTAAACTTGATGATGTAGAAGCTACCCTTGACCCGTATTTAAAAGCCATATTAGACCCAGATGGAATAATAAATCAGAAAGAGAAAAGCTATCAGAGACAGATAAACAATATAGAAGACAAAATTGAATTTGATACGAAAAGAATAAATCAGGAAATTGAAACAATGAGAATGCAGTTCGTTGCACTTCAAAGGTATATGGCAGAAATGCAGGATATAAGGTCAAGAATTCAATCAACTTTTGGAATACAAACAATACCAGGTCAATAAGGAGATAAAAGATGGTAAACCCTTACGAAGTTTATTTAAAAAATGATGTTGAGACAGCTTCTCCTGTCAAACAGATAGTTCTACTATACGAGAAAGCAATAGTAAGTTTAAAACAGGCGATTTTGGATATTCAAAATGGAGATATAAAATCAAAAGCGGAAAATGTTAATAAGGCTACAGATATTTTGAATGCATTGAATGCCTCCCTTGATTTAGAAAAAGGAAAGGAAATTGCAGAAAATTTAAGGGATTTATACGATTTTTCATACCAGCAGATACTTTTAGCCCATGCAAAAAATGATATTCAACTATTGAATGACATTATTGAGATTCTGGAAACGTTAAAGTCTGCATGGGAGGAAATAGAATGAAAAATCTGCATAAACTTTTTGATGAGATATTTATTGCCCTTGAAGTTAAGGATTATGAACTTGTAGATAAAAAAATAGAAGAGCTAAAAATGATTGATATTACTACTCTTTCAAAAGAAGAAGCTTTAGAACTGTTAGATAAAATTAAAGCCCTTGAAGAATTTATGAGTGTAAAGAAGAAAAATTTAGTTGAAAATATTTCCCAGAAAGAAACTGTAAAAAAATTTAAATTTTAAAAGATAAGGGCTTAAAAGCCCTTTTTTTATCTTCTGTTGTATCTTCTTGAATTACTGAATCTTCTTTTTCCTTTAAAATTTCTGCTTTTTTTCTCATTTTCAAAGAATTTTTCATCTGATTCATTTATATACTCAATATTAGCTTTTGTCTTTCTCATTATGTTTTTAACAAACTTATCCTCTGAAGGGATTGAGAATGAAATTGCTGTTCCTTCTTTTCCAGCTCTACCTGTTCTTCCTATTCTGTGTATGTAGCTTTCAACATCTTGGGGAATATCGTAGTTATAAACAACTTCAATACCTTTAATATCAAGACCTCTTGCTGCAACATCAGTGGCAACCAATATTTCTAATTTATTTGTTCTGAACTTCCTTAAAACACTTTCCCTTTTTGCCTGTGAGAAATCTCCGTGGATTGCATCTGCCTGAAAACCTTCTTTTTGAAGTTTCCTTGCAAGCTCATCAGCGCCTCTTTTTGTCTGGGTAAACACAATAGTTTTCTTACTTTCTACTTTGTTTAAAGATTCCGTAAATTTATCAAATTTCTGGTTGTTATCCACTCTGTAAACAATCTGTTTTATTCTATCTACTGTAACCTCTTCAGGTTTAATTCTTACTATTTCGTAATCCTCTTTTAAGAAATCTTCTGCTAAATCTAAAATTTCCCTTGGCATAGTTGCAGAAAAGAGTAAAGTTTGCCTTTCTTTTGGAAGTTCATTAATAATATCAGTTATATCATCAATAAATCCCATATCTAACATTCTATCTGCTTCATCTAAAACCAGCATTTCAACGTTGTCTAATTTTAGATGTCCTCTGTTGATTAAATCTTTAACTCTACCGGGAGTTCCAACAATAACAACATCTAAACCTTTTCTTAAGAAATCTATCTGATGTTTTATAGATTTTCCTCCGTAAACTGCTAAAACGAATAACCTTTTATCTCTGCCTAAATCTTTAATTTCTTTTGCTACCTGAATGGCTAATTCCCTTGTTGGAACAAGTACAAGAGCCTGTATTTTTCTTTTTTTAGGATTTACTTTTTCAACTATTGGAATTCCAAAAGCTGCAGTTTTTCCTGTTCCTGTTTGTGCCTGTGCGATTAAATCTTTACCTTCCATTACTATTGGAATTGTTTTTTGCTGAACTTCTGTTGGTTTTTCATAACCCATTTTCTTTAAAGAAAACAGAGTCCTTTTGTTAAGATTTAAATCTTCAAATGTGATGTTTTGTTCTGACATGAATATACCTCTTCCTTTTTATTTTGTATTTGTTTGAAAGAGAAAAGATTGGAAAACACGATTTGGATTTTTTGATTTTTCTAACCTTTGTCCCTTTCCATCCATTAGGGTATTATTATATACACTTTTAAAAAATAAGCAAATTAAACTTTCTTGCCGAATAGTGAATTTAAGAATAAAAACATACAAATAAATGGAGGATGGTATGACCTCAACCCTGATAACAATTCTTTTAATTTTATTAGTTGCAAGGATTAACCAGAAATTATTCCAGATTCCTGTAACTCTTTCTTTAATTGCTTTGGCTTACATTGTGTACCATACATTTCCAGAAACTCTTCATTTAGAAGAGCATATGTTTGATGAAACCCTTTTACTTTTATTACCAATTATTCTTTTACCAGATATTCTTCACTTAAAAGTTGATGATTTAAAAAAGTACTGGAAAGAAATTACATTTTTAGCTTTAATTGCTGTTGGTGTTTCTATTGCAATTGGAACATTTATAACACCTTATCTTTTACCTGAATATAAATTTGCTTTAGGTATGTTGGTTGCCCTGTTTTCTATGATTATGGCAACAGATGCTATTACAGTTACAAGTATATTTGGTAAATTTAACCTGCCCCATAGACTTAAACTTTTTGCTGAAGGGGAAAGTTTGTTTAACGATGCAACAGGTTTGATTGCCTACTATTTTGTTGGACTGCCTCTTTTACTGGGAAAAGATGTTACCCCTTTTGGAATTTTTCTTAAATTAGATGAGGTTTTTATTTTTTCCACTCTAATAGGTGTTGTTATAGGATTTATTGGATATTACATCCTTAAATTCCTTGAAGACCCGATTGATGAATTTATTATTATGTATGTTGTTGCCCTTACAGCATTTTTAATTGCAGAGCATTTCCACATGGCAGGTATCCTGTCTATTATTTCTTCTGTTATGACTTTTAGTTATTTTATTGATAGGGATTTTGAGAAATGGGAAAAAAGAATTGAAAAGGAACATGCTAAAGAATTTAAGAAAACCCCAAAAAGACTCCATGAAATTTTACTTGAAAAACTTGATTTTAACTATGCCACTACAAAGGAAAGATATGAGCAGAATAAGGAGTTGTCTTTAATAGTTGGTCATTTTGCAAACGCATTTTTATTTATATCAATGGCAATTTTAGTTAAACCTGAAGTCTTACTTGAATACTGGAAAGAGATTTTGATTGTTTTTATCATCATTACAATAGTTAGGGCTATGATGTCTTTTGGTTTTGTTGGGCTTTTTAGATATCCAGCAAGATGGGGGACTGCTTTAACCCTTGCAGGAACAAGAGGTGGTCTTTCTATAATCATGGTTCACACTTTGCCCCATGACTTTGTTTATAGAGAAATGTTTGAAGCTATTGTTGTTGGGGTTGTAGTGCTTACAACATTTATTTATACATTTATACTACTAATATTTTTAAAACTGAAAAAAGAAGAATTTGAAAACGATATGAAAGAGGAAGAAAAACTCTTAGGAAACCACAACCATTAAACAGTCCCTTGTAAAAGGGGCTTTTCTTTATTTTATGATTATCTTTATAGAAATTTTCCATATATTTTCTTATTATATTAGTCTAACTTATAAAATCTGGAGGAATTTATGTATTCTGGTATAAAGATGTTAGCTCCCTCTATACTTTCTGGTGATTTTTCAAAAATTGGTGAAGAGATTAAAACAGTTGAAAGGGCAGGGGCTGATATAATCCACCTTGATGTTATGGACGGCAGATATGTTCCTAATATTACTTTTGGAATGCCTGTTATAAAGTCTTTGAGAAAAATTACAGACTTACCTTTTGATGCTCATCTTATGATTGTTGAACCTGAAAAATATATTGAT
>JALSSE010000364.1 GCA_026984415.1 Hydrogenothermaceae bacterium
AAGGGTTAAAAACTGGTAATTTACTCAAAAGCAAGGAAATTATTTTCATCTAAGATTTCTATTCCTTTATAATCTGTTAAATCAAGTTTGATAGGTGTTATTGATACAAAACCTTCTTTTACTGCTGTGTAATCAGTTCCTTTTTCGCATTCTTCTTCTAAAGCTTCCTTTCCACCTATCCAGTAAAATTCCTCTCCACCGGGAGATATGTATTTTTTTATCTCTTCCTTATAAGCACCTCTACCCTGTTTTGTAAGAAGATAGCCTTTTATTTTTTCTTCTGGTAAAACTGGAAAATTTACATTTAAAAAGCAGTTATCAGGTAATCCTTTATGCAAAGTTCTGTTTACTATTTTAATAGCCAATTTTGACATCAGGTTATAGTCTGGATTTTTAGAAGAAGCTGTTGAAAAGGCTAAAGAAGGTATTCCAAACATTGTTCCTTCCCTTGCTGCCCCAACAGTTCCAGAATAAAAAATATCATTCCCTAAATTTGGTCCTGTATTTATTCCAGCTACAAGTAAATCAGGCTTTTTACCTTTTAAAATAACGTGTATTCCTAAATGGACACAATCAGCAGGAGTTCCATCTACAACGTAAAATAAATCTTTCTCCTTTTGTACTATTTTTAAAGGTCTTGTGAAAGTTAAAGAATGGCTTGTCCCACTCATATTCCTGTCTGGTGCTACTGTAATAACATCAAAATATTTTTTTAGCTCTTCTCTTATAGCCTGAAGTCCTTCAGATAAATAACCATCGTCATTGGTTAAAAAAATTTTATACTTTTCCATTTCTCCCTCTTTTTAAATTTAACATAAAAGAAATTATGCATTAAAAAATTTATTTTTCAAACTGATATTCTAAAAGTGATATAATTTTAAATGTAAAAACATAAATCAGAGGGTTTGTATGGTAATTAAATTTTTCATAAAACCGAGAAAAGGTGTTTTAGACCCACAGGGAAGAGCAGTTGCTGAAAGCCTCCATTCGTTAGGGTTTGAAGATGTGAAAGATGTAAAGGTTGGGAAATATATAGAGGTTTATATTGAAAACAAACCTGAAGAACAGGCAGTTGAGGAAGCTAAAGAAATGGCAAAAAAACTTCTGGTTAATGACATAATTGAAGACTACGAATTTGAGATTGTGGAGTAGGAGGATAACTTGAAGTTTGGAGTAGCTGTTTATCCCGGTTCTAATTGTGATTACGATACTTACCACGTAATAAGAGACGTTTTAAATAAAGATGTAGAATTTATTGATTATAGAGAAACAGATGTTGATAAATTTGATTGTATTATCCTCCCAGGTGGTTTTTCTTTTGGTGATTATCTAAGACCTGGAACTATTTCAGCCCATACACCTTTAACTTCAGCAATAAAGGAGTTTGCAGAAAAGGGAAAATTTGTTTTAGGGATATGCAACGGATTTCAGATTCTCACAGAAGCCCATCTTTTACCTGGGGCGTTAATGCCAAATATACACGGAAAATTTGTATGTAAGCACCAGTATTTAAAGGTTGAAAATAACGATACAATCTTTACAAATAAGTGTGAAAAAGGACAGGTTTTAAAAATACCTATTGCCCACCACGACGGTAATTATTTCTGTGATGAAAAAACCCTTAAAGAAATGGAAGAAAACGGTCAGATAGTTTTAAGGTATTCAGATAAGGAAGGAAAAACTACAGAAGAAGCAAATCCAAATGGCTCTTTAAAAAATATTGCTGGAATTGTTAATAAAAAAGGAAACGTATTTGGTCTTATGCCCCATCCTGAAAGAGCGTCTGAATCAGTCCTTGGGAC
>JALSSE010000365.1 GCA_026984415.1 Hydrogenothermaceae bacterium
TTCAAAAACATCATCTAAAGTTAAGTTATATTTAAGTAATTTTTCTAAATCTGGCTTTACTAAAAATGCCTTTTCTGGTCCCCACTGGACTATATCTTCTACTCCCTGTATTGATTTTAATAAAGGTCTTATTGTCCATTCTTGTATAGATTTTAAGTCTGTTAGAGAATATTTTCCTTTTTCATCAACTAAAGCATACAAAAGCACATTTCCAAGCCCTGAAGTGTTGGGTCCCATAATTGGTGTTATTCCTTGAGGCAGTTGACTTTGAGCTTCTGGAAGTTTTTCCATTACAAGTCTTCTATCAAAATAAATGTCTGTTCCATCTTTGAAAAATATTGAAACATAAGAAAGTCCCGGAATACTTTCACTTCTAACTTTTACTACATCTTTTATTCCACTCATTACAGTTTCTATTTTTTTAGTAATAAGTGCTTCAACTTCTTCTGCAGAGTATCCCGGTGCTTCTGTATATATGTTTACCTGAAGGGGTGTTGGGTCTGGGAATGTATCAACTGGAATTGTTTTAAATGCATAGTATCCGTAGGATAAAAGCCCAATTAAAGCAAATATAATAAGTAATCTATATTTTAATATCCATGAAATCATTGTCTTCCTCCATGTGTTAAAATTTTTGTTATGAAAGACTTTAGATACGAAGAGCTTAAGGAAATAAGAAGAGGGTTAGGAGTTTTATTTTTGCTTGTATTAACATACCTTGGTGATTTATTAAAAGAATATGCAAAAGAACTTAAACCTTTAGAAAAAGAAATAATGCTTGTTAAAATAACAGCTTTTTTCTTGTTGGTTTTATTTTTAGGAATAATATTAATTACAGGTATTATATGGTTATTTAATAAGCAAAAGGAGCATAATAATGGATAGCTTGCTACTAACAATATTTTTAATTTTAACTTTAATGGTGCTAATTTATGCAACTTTGCCTTTCTGGATGCCGAAAGTAATAGATATTTTCCAGAAGAAAGAAAAACATTCATAGGTTTATTAAAAGATGATGAGTGTTGAAAGTCTTTTAATAATAATTGGTATAGTATTAGGAATTTTAATAATAGCTTACGCAACAGTTCCTTTATATGCACCGAAACTTGCAGAGTATTTCCATAAAAGAGAAAAACATTCATAACCTTACTCCTCTGCTTCTCCAAAGAATTTAGCCTTTAAGTGAATAGTTCCGTTTACTACTACTTCATTACCTTCTTTTAAGCTGCTTAATACTTCATAAAAATCCTCAACTCTTTTTCCTATCTTTATCTCAACTGGAAAAAATTCCCCATTTTCAAAAACAAAAGCAAAGATTTTTCCTTCATTGAAAACTACTGCAGAAACAGGGATATAAAGTTTTTCTGGAAGGGTTTTTGATATAACAACATCAACAAACATATTTGGTTTTAAAGTTTCTTTTGTATTATCAGCTATGGTTCTTACTTCAACTCTTTTTGTGTCAGGATCTACACTGTGGCTTATAAAATCAACAGTAGCTTTAGTTTTTCCAAGAGATGAGATAACATCCACTTTTAATCCTTTTCTGAAAATACCTGTATCTACTGCAGGAACAAAAGCAACAACCCATAATCTTTCATGGGAATGAATTTTAAAAAGCTGTTTGTTTAAATTTACACTGTCTCCAAGGACAACATTTTGTTTTGCTACATAACCGTCCATACCTGCCCTTAAAACTAAAAGTTCATTTTCAAACTCTCCAAAAGCTAAAAGTGTTTTTTCTAAAGCTTTAACTTTTCCTTTTGCATTTTCATAATTTATCTTTGCCTCAAAAAATCT
>JALSSE010000366.1 GCA_026984415.1 Hydrogenothermaceae bacterium
TTGGCTGTGCCATTTGAACATCTAACCTTTTTACAATATCTGATATCTCATCAAGCACTTCTCTTGGAGCTTTAACTATTACTGCATTCTGGGATTTTAAATTGTAAACTTTAAAAAATACACCTTTTTTTGTAAGGTCAGAAAATATAACATTTAAAGATGAAGAAACTTCTGAAGATGTTGCATACTGAAGTCTATAAATTTTTACTTCTTCTTCTGGAGAAACGCTGTCTATAATATCTAAAACATTTTTCATCACACTTATATTTGATGCAAAATCTGTAATAATAATAGTCCTTGAAGGATTGTAAGGAAGTACATTTCCCCTTGGGGATTTTAATCCTCTCAATACAGCCATAACACTGTTCATATCTGCATTTTTTAGTTCATAGACAAAAGTCGCTATTTTATCTCCATTCGTAGTTTTTGTGATAATAGGTGGAGTTGTTTTCCTTGAAATTCCTTCAGGAACTATTTCTACGTAAGAGCCTTTATCAATTGCATTGTAATTTTTTGATTTTAGAATGGCTGTATATATATCCCATGCCTGTGAAATTGTTATAGGTTTTGAAAAAATAAGTGAAACATCTCCTTTAATATTTGGGTCTATAACTAAATTTTTATTTGTTAGTTCAGCTATAAAGTAAGAAAGGAGTTTTAAATCTATTTTTTCAAAGTTCAGTTTTGCCTTACCTGATTTTTTAAAAAGTTGAGCCTGCTGTATTATTTCCTGAAATGTTAATTCCTTTTCTTCCTGTGCCTTTGAAAAAGTAGTTAAAATAAACAGAAATGATATACCAGTTATTAATAGAATTTTTACGTTTTTCACTAATCTACCTCTTTATTGTATTTCGTAAGTTATTGTTTTTTGTTCGCCTTTTCTTTCAACTACAAGGGTGATTGTACTCTCGTTTCTTAAAATATTATATAATTTAAAGGCTTCCTCTGCAGTTTTTACTGGCATTCCGTTAACACTTACTATAAAATCTCCAGACCTTAACCCATATTTATATAAAATACTTCTCGGACTTACATAAGCTAATTTATAGCCTTTTGTTTCCCCATTTTCAACAACTGGTATAATTCTCACATACCTTAATATTTTTCCTAAATCTGCAGTTTGCTTTTCTACTTCCCTTTTACTTATTTTATAAGTATCTGTAGATGATTGGTTATTTGAAACTGAAGCCATTTCTACTTTTCTTTTTACAGGTCTTTTTCTAAAATTATTTTTACCTTCTTTTAAAGATAGGGTGATTTCATACTGGTTAACTCCATCAGTAAGTATTAAAGAATAACTTTTTATATCTTTTATTTTAAGATTACCAATTTTATCGTTTACCTTAACAAGCTCTAATTTTCCATTTTTCTCAATAAATGCAGCTTTATCATTTTTTGTAATGATTGTCCCTAAAAGCTTTATGTTTAAGTTTGAAGTGGAAACAGGTTTTGCCGCTTTTTCATGTGGTTTATTTCCAAATTTTCTCTCATTTGAAACTATTTTTTGAGGAACTATAGGGGCTTTAAAAAGGTAATCTAAACTGTTGTAACTTTTTGTTAATTTTTGAACTGTTTTGTGAACAATAGTTATTCTGTCATTTAAATTAAAAAATTTGTAAAATATATAACTGTTAATTGTAAGTGCTAAGAAGAAACTAAAACTTATAACAAACATAACAATAAAAAGGAAATTTAAAATTTTAAAAAAGTTAATTTTATCTTTCAGGTCTACTATCATTTCCACCACCAGAATTTTTCTTTAAATTTTCCATATTTATATCCACTTTTCCCCTAAAATCAATAGTTATGACAACTATCATAGTGTAATTATCTCAATGATTTATTCTATATTAAAAGTTAGAACAAGTAAATTTCAGGAGGCAATTAATGGCTTTACAGGGTGTAATGGATTCTTTGAAAAGAACCACTTTAGATGAAATCGGGGTAAGCTTTTCTTTAGCTGACCTTCTTAGGGACATAAAAATAAATGATGAAAATGTTGAAATTTTATTATTTTCTCCAAGTGAAAAATATTACGAATTTTTGCAGAAAAAAGCAGAAGAAGCTTTAAAATCTGTTGGAGCAAAAGAAGTGAAAGTTGAATTTACTTCAGAACCGCCAAAGCAACAACAACAGGCACCAACACCTCCACCACAGGAAAATCCATTTGAAAATAAAAAAAGAATACCAAAGGTTAAAAAAGTTATTGCCGTTGCTTCAGGTAAAGGTGGCGTTGGAAAATCAACAGTTGCAGTAAATCTTGCAGCAGCTTTAAAAAAGATGGGATACAACGTCGGTTATTTAGATGCAGATATGTATGGTCCATCGGGTCCAACAATGCTTGGAGCAAAAGATAAACAGGTACTTGCAAAAGGGGATAACATATTTATAGCCCCAGAAAGCCATGGAATAAAAATTATGTCAATCGGTTTATTACTTCCTTCTGAAGACACTCCAGTAATATGGAGAGGTCCTGTTCTATTTAAAGCTTTAAGTCAATTTTTATTTGATATAGATTGGGGAGAAGAAGAACTTGATTTCTTAGTAATTGATTTACCACCGGGAACTGGTGATGTCCAGATAACACTTGGTCAGACTGCTGAAATAGACGGTGCTATAATTGTAACAACACCTCAAGATGTTGCCTTAATTGACGTAAAAAAAGGAATACAGATGTTTAACGAAGTTGAAATACCTATATTAGGAATAGTTGAAAATATGTCTTTCTTTGTATGTCCAGACAATAACAAAAAGTACGAAATTTTTGGAAAAAGTAAAACAGAAGAGATTGCAAAGCAGTATGGAACAGAAATATTAGCCAAAGTTCCAATAGAACCAAAAGTTGCAGAATTTGGAGATTTAGGAGTACCAATTGTACTTGCCAAACCTGATTCTGAATCATCAAAAGCATTTATGGAAGCAGCACAAAATTTAATAAAAAGATTAAGCCAATAAGGAGGTTTTAACTTATGATAGGAGACAAAGTTTACGTAGACCATTTAGCAACAACTCCAGTAGCAGATGAAGTTATTGAAGCAATGATGCCATATTTTAAAGAAAAATTTGGAAATCCAACTTCATTACATACATTAGGTGTAGAAGCAAAAAAAGCTATTAACAAAGCAAGAGAACAGGTTGCAGAACTTTTAAATGTTGGACAACCAGAAGAAATAGTATTTACATCAGGTGCAATTGAGGCAAACAACCTTGCAATAAAAGGTTTTGCAAAAGCTCCAGGAATTACAAGGAGAGGAAAACATATAGTTGTATCAGCCCTTGAACACCACTCTGTTTTACACTCAGCAAAAACATTAGAAAAGGAAGGGTTTGAAGTTACAACAGTTCATCCTGATGAGTATGGAATAATAGACCCTGAAAAATTAGCGGAAGCTGTAAGAAAAGATACAATTTTAGTTTCTGTTGGTTTTGCAAATAGGGAAATTGGAACTATTCAAGATATGCCTGCACTTGTTGCAGCTGTAAAAGAAAAAAATCCAAGAACAGTATTCCACTCTGATATTGCAGCGGCAGTAGGACATATGCCTGTTGATATTGAAGGATGGGGACTTGATATGGCTTCTTTCACAGGACATTACTTCTATGCCCCAAAAGGAGTAGGAGGATTATATGTTAAAAAAGGAGTAAGACTAAAACCATTAATAGAAGGTGGAATTCAAGAAGGTGGAAGAAGAGCAGGAACAGAAAATGTACCGGGAATAGTTGGAATGGGTGCAGCAGCTGAACTTGCTATAAAAGAAATGGACGACAGAGTAAACAGATTAAAATATTTAAGGGATAAATTGAAAAAAGGTATTGAAGAAAGAATTCCGTATATAAAATTCACAGGTCATCCTGAAAAAAGACTGCCAAACCATTTATCTTTAATTGTTATGTATATAGAAGGTGAGGCAATGCTATTAATGTTAAATATTAAGAAAACCTATACTGCTTCTGGTTCTGCATGTGTTTCATACGCATTAAAACAATCCCACGTATTAGCAGCTGTTGGCGTTGGTGCAGAAGAATCTAACGGTTCAATCGTTTTCTCTTTAGGTAGAGACAATACAGAAGAAGACATAGATTACATCATTGAAGAATATCCAAAAGTTATCCAGAGATTAAGAGAGATTTCACCATTTGGTCCTGAAAACTGGGATGAATTTGTTAAAAAATCTTCTAAACATTAATTGAAAGGAGGATTCTTTCCTCCCTTTTTTATTTTTTTAATAATTTCTTCAACAAATTTTTCTTCAACTTCCACATCGTAAAGAAGAGCGTATATATTTTTTTTGTTTATTTTTATAATGTCTTTTTCAGTCGTTAAGTATAAATCTGCTTCTGGGAGTTTTACGTCTTTATAATCGTAATGGTCTGGAAATTCTAAAAATTCTTTTATTTCAAAATTGTACTTTTTAGACAAATTTTTGACTGTACTGAAAAACTGCTTATTATTCCCAAGTCCTGAAAAAACAACAGCTTTTTTATTTTCTAAAATCTTAAAATCAAACTGTTTTCCTTCACAATCAATTAAACCTGTAAATTTTTCCTCTGTAAAAAAGAAAGGTTTTTTTAAATTTTTCAATTTATTTTTAATTTCATTTAGCCTGCTTTCAGAAACGGACAATAGTTTCGTTACAACAATAAAATCTGCATATTTGTAAAAAGACTTTGGTTCTCTCAATCTACCTAAAGGTAAGAGATTATCTTCCCAGAATGGTTTAATAGCATCCGTCACTAAAATATTTACATCTCTGTAAAGTTGATAATGCTGAAAACCATCATCTAAAATAAAAATATCAACTTCTAACTCTTTTAAAGCTTTAATTCCTGCTTCATACCTCTTTTTACCTACAACAACTGGGATACCTCTTCTGGCAATAATATAAGGCTCATCTCCAGATTCTTCCCAGCTTACTTTTATATTTTTTCCATCAGAAACGATTATTGTTTCGTCTGTTTTTCTTTTATATCCCCTTGATAATACACAGGGTTTAAAACCTTTTTTTTGAAGTTCTTTAGCCAAGAAAATTGTTAAAGGTGTTTTTCCTGTTCCGCCAACTGATAAATTTCCTATTGAAATAACAGGTAAAGGCAAATGTTTCTTTTTAAGGATACCTTTTTCATACAAAAATCTCCGTAAAAAAGCAAAAAAACCGTATAAATAAGACAGTAATTTGAGAAAAATTTTCATTTCAGTTTTCCTATTAATATTACAACAGATATCTGTCAATTTCGTTAAATTTTATTAATCAATTAAAAATTTAATAGTATCAAAAATTTATCAACCATTACCCAGCGTCCGAAAATTTTACAAAATCTAAAAAAGGTGTAAAATTATGGAAATAAAAAAAGTGTTTCTTAAAAGGTGGATTAGATTGTCAGTATTTATGTCTATTGTTTTAATTTTATTCTCAATTTTTTCTTGTGGTGGTGCTGCAGACCAGACATCTACCCAGTCATTAGAACAGTATCCAGAAGAAATCATAACAGACCAATCTTTATCACAGTATAAAATCTATGTTTTAGGAAATGACAATGCCCTTAATTTTGCCGCAAAAGAATTATCTGAAAGATTATCAAAACTTACCAAAACAGATATAAAAATCTATCAGGAAAATTTCTTTAGAAAAGAATTCCTCAATGAAAAAGCAATAATTTTAGGAACAGAAAAAAATATAAATTTATTAAAGGCTTTAAATTCATCTTTAAAAACAACAAAAGACGAAGCTTTCTTACTGAAAAGTAAAGGAAATAGTCTTATTATAATCGGTAAAAAACCTATTGGAACAATTTACGGGGTTTATGAATTTTTAGAAAAATATGTAGGTTTTAAATGGTTATCAAAAGATTATGAATATATACCAAAGAATGTTAATTTTGATTTGTCTAAAATAAATGAGATAAATAAGCCACGATTTATATATAGAGAAGTATTTATAAATGAAGGTGATAATCCTGATTTCGCATTAAAATTAAGAGACAACGGAAGGTTAGGACACAGAAATTTAATTCCTTTAAAATATGGAAATGTATTTATAAAAGGAGCACATGAATTAATACCTGAAAAATATAAAAAATCACACCCTGAATTTTTCTGTGGTGGTCAGTTAGATTACACTTTAAACAAGGTAAAAAAAATTGCTTTAAAAAGTGTAAATAGAGAATTAAAAAAGCTTGATAATTCTATACATTACTACTTTGTAATTGGACACAGGGATATAGGTTCTTACTGTACAAATGATATGAGTAGAAGAAGTATCAAAAGAGGAGGTTCACCGGCAACTCCTTATATTGAATTTGTAAGTTATATTGCAAGAAAGCTAAAAGACAGATATCCAAATGTTACTTTTTTAGCATCAGCTTACCAGTGGAGTAGAAAACCGCCTAACTCTACCGTTTCTATACCAGATAATATGGGAATATTTTTCTCTGACATAGATGCAGATTTTTCAAAACCATTAAAACATCTTGTTAACAGACATATTTTAAATGATTTAAATGGATGGACTAAACTTACAAAACATATCCTTATATGGCATTACATAACTAATTTTAATAATTACTTGCAACCATTTCCAAATATTAAAGCTACATACATAGACATAAAAACATTTGCAAAAATACCTGAAGTTAAAGGTATATTTTTACAGGGAGCTTATGGTCAGGTTACAGGTGATTTATCTGATTTAAAGCTGTGGGTTTTTTCAAAACTGCTATGGAATCCAAACCAAAAATTAGGTGATTTACTGAGGGAATTTACAAATTATTACTACGGAAAAGGTGCACCTTATATAAGAAAATACATAACATTAACTTACAAATCTATAAGGAATAATCCAACTCCGTTATTTGCAAAAACACCTCCATCTGTACCTTACTTAAATGTTGAGTATTTTATCAAAGCAGAAGATTTATTTAATAAAGCCTTAAAAGCAGTAAAAGGGAATAAAGAATTAGAAAACAGAATTAAAAAAGCCAAATTAAGTGTTGATGTATTGCTCCTTTTAAATAAAGGAAAATTAGAAAACGAAGCAATGGAAAAAGGTCTTCCGTGGTTTGATGAAGCATATTTACAAAACTTACTTGAAGAAGTAAAACAAACAATTAAAAGGGAAAATTTAAAAGGCTATTCAGAAGGAGGTAAAATTGAAGATTTAATTCAGATTTTATCCTTAAATAGAAAAGCGGCGTATACTCCAGATAAAGTTATAGGGTTGAAAGAAGGAAAAGACTGGTTTGATTTTCAGGAATACACATTAACAAACTGCTGTGGAACGAGATTAGAGGAAGACTATCTTGCTTCTGATGGTGTTGCCGTAACTTTACCGGGAAATACACCAGTTTGGGGAATACAGATGAACCTCGGTTATTTACCACCTGAAGGCAAATGGAAAATGTATTTTAGAATTCGTATTTCTTTAAAGAAAAATGATATTAATCTAATAGATAAAATAAAATTTGCCTTTAGATACGGAGTTTATCCTTTAACAAGAGGACATGTTGGGTTTATTACAAGTTTTATTGATGAAGAATACCACACAGTAGAAATTGGAACTTTTGAAAGGAACAAGAATGCATCCCTTTGGATTGCACCACCAAACAACGATTTAGTTGAAAAAATATACGTTGATAGGGTTTTCATAGTCAGGGAAAATTGATATTTAATCCCTTAGAAGTTTTACTGTATCAATTCTTTTTATATATAAAAATTTTTTTATTTATGATATAATCATATAAATTAAATTTTATATGAGGTGTGAAAATGAAAAAAAGAACAATAAAAGACGTCAGTGAAGTTAAAAAGACTGAGGGTGGTGTGGTTATTGAGGTGAAAGACAGTTCTGTGGAAGCTCAAAAAGTAAAAGAGATAGTAGAAAACTGCCAGACTGGAAAGTGTGATTGTATGAGTGAAGAAACAAAACAAAAAGTGACATTTATGGATTTTAAAGCAGAAAATGGTAAAGTTGCTATTGAAATAAAAGGAGATTTAACTGAAGAAGAAATTAAAGAAGCAATGAACAGAAGTAAAAAAGAGTTGTAATAAAAGTTAGAGATTGGTTAAATGAGTATTAAAATAGGATTTATATGCACTGGAAACTCAGCAAGAAGTCAGATGGCTGAAGGATTTGGGAAATACTATACAAAAAAGCTTGGTAAAGGTATAGAAGTTTACTCTGCAGGTTCAAATCCATCTAAATATGTTCATCCTTTAGCCATTGAAGTAATGAAAGAAAAAGGAATTGATATATCAAAAAATAAATCAAAATCTTTAGAAGATATACCTTTAAATGAACTTGATTATGTTATAACTCTTTGTGGAGATGCTGCTGAAAACTGTCCTGTTATTCCAAATGCAAATACTATCCACTGGGGACTTCCTGACCCTGCAAAAG
>JALSSE010000367.1 GCA_026984415.1 Hydrogenothermaceae bacterium
CCAGGAAGTTCTTGTGAAATATCTGTTATATTTAAACCACAAACTAAAGGAAATAAAAAAGGATTATTAGTAATTTATTCAAACGACCCTGACAAATTTATGACTAAAATTCCTTTAAGATATTATGAAAAGTAGAAATTACAATTTTGAAGGGGCTATTAAGCCCCTTTTCTAACTAAACTTGAATTTCATTAATTATCTAATAAATTAAAAGAATAAAATTAACACTTGGTTATACAAACACTTGATATCAGATAAAGGAATAGAATCGTCTTTAGTGCTTTCTTATAAGTTTTCATTTTTAAGAAAATCAATAGTAAAAAGATTTTTTCCAGAAATTTCAAAAAATATAAATAATATAACTGATATAAAAAATTATATTGAACTGGGTAAACCTATAAAACTTTTAGTATGGGGAGCAATTTTAGAAGAAGAAGGAATAGATATAGATTTTCCTAATGTAGAAATATATAGATTAGAAGATGGTTTTATAAGGTCAATCGGGTTAGGTATCAAATTTACTCCTCCAATTTCTATTATTGTAGACCCAATGGGGATATATTTTAACTCTAATACCCCTTCATACTTAGAGTATATATTTTCCTCTTATGATTTTGACCAAAAAATAAAATTAAGAGCAAAGAATTTAATAAAAACTATAAACCAGAAAAAAATAAACAAATATAATTTAGAAGAAAAAGAGTGGAAACCACCTAAAACTGATAAAAAAATAATAGTTGTACCGGGACAGGTTGAAAAGGATATGTCTATAAAATACGGTTCTCCCTATATAAAAACAAACATAGAACTTTTGAAAAAGGTTAGAGAAAAAAATCCTGATGAATTTATAGTATATAAACCTCATCCAGATGTAGTAAGTGGATACAGGAAAGGAAATTATAGTAAAAATATTCTTTTAGAATTTTGCAATTATGTTTGTGAGAACTGTTCTACATTTAGTTTAATAGAATATGCAGATGAAATTCATACATTGACTTCACTTTTTGGATTTGAAGCTCTTTTGAAAAATAAAAAAGTAGTATGCTACGGTCAACCTTTTTATTCAGGATGGGGTCTAACAGAGGATATTTTCCCAGTTAAAAGAAGAAAAAGGAAACTTTCTATAGAAGAATTAGTAGCAGGAAGTTTAATTTTATATCCTATTTACGTAAGTCTTATAAATGGAAAAAAGATAATAGCCGAAGAAGCTTTAGAAGAGTTGGATAAATTAAGGAGAGAAGTTCCAATGAAATTAAAATTATGGAATTTGATAGGTGAAATTGCAGACCCTTTATTAAAGTTGAGGAAATTATATACAGGAAGATAAGAAAAAATGTGTTATCTAAAAGTTTTAGACTTTTATAAAGGTAAAAATGTTTTGCTTCTTCAAGGTCCAAAGGGACCTCTTTTCTGGAGACTTAAAAAAGATTTGGAGAAAGCAGGAGCAAACGTATATAAAATAAATTTTAGTGGAGGAGACTGGATATTCTATCCTTTTCAGTGTATAAATTACAGAGGTAAGAATGAAGATTTTGGAAAGTTTTTAGATAAATTTTTGCAAGAAAAAAAAATAGATATAGTCTTACTTTTTTCAGATTCTCGGCCTATCCACAGGGAAGCATTTAAAACTCTTAAAGAAAAAGACATCATTATAGGAGTGATGGAAGAGGGGTATGTTAGACCTAATTATATAACTATTGAACCAGAAGGAGTAAATGGATATTCTCTCCTTATAAAAGAAGATTTTAAAATAGATAATTTAAATTTTCCTGAAATAGATGAAGAAAATATTATCCCTACAAAAAGTCCTTTTTGGTATGAAGTTTTATGGTCAATTATTTACATTGGATTTTCAAATATATTAAAACCATTTTTCCCTTACTATAAACACCATAAAAGTCTTTACTTTCCAAATATATTTTTTAAAGAAGGAATTCCTTTCTTAAAATCAGGTTTAAAGAAATACTATTTCAAATTTTCAGAAAGAAAAATTAAAGAAAGAATTTACAGTGAACTAAGAAATAAATATTACCTTGTTCCTTTACAGGTACATAAAGACACGCAGATAGTGTTCCACTCTCCTTTTGATGACATAAAAGACTTTATAGAGCTTGTAATAAAATCATTTTCTAAAAATGCACCTGAAGATACATACCTTGTGTTCAAACACCATCCAAGGGATAGAGGTTATAGAAATTATAAAAAGTTTATACAAGAACTTTCAGAAAAAACAGGAGTTAAAGATAGAGTTTTGTATATTCACGATGCTCATCTTCCAACATTACTTGATAACTCAATAGGGGTAGTTGTCATTAATAGTAGTGTAGGAATGCAATCACTTGTACACTGGAAACCTACAATAGCTCTTGGAAAAGCTATTTACAATCAGAAGGGAATAACATATCCAGGGAAATTAGACGATTTTTGGAAAGATGCAAAAACTTTTAGAATGGATACAGAATCATTTAAAAAATTAAGGAATTTTGTGATATTTTATTCTCAGATAAATGGAAGTCTTTACAGAAAGGTCAATCCTGAAACTAATACAGGTTTTGTATGGGAAAAAACCGATTTAAAAGAATGTACTGGAGTTGCCAAAGTGATTGGAGGTTTGAATGGTAAAAAAATTAAAATCAAGTAAATTATTTATATTAGTAGTTATTATTCCTACTATATTAGCATTTATTTATAATATTTTTATAGCAACTCCAGTTTATACAAGTGAAACAAAAGTAGTTGTTAAAAGTTTAAGTGCTGTTGAAACTTCTCTTGGTCTTGGTTCTTTTTTGAATGCCCTTGGCGTACTCCAACCTTCAACGTATGGTGCATACATAGTAATAAATCATATAATTTCCAGAGATACAATGTCAGAACTTGAAAAAAATTTTAAAATAAAGGAGTATTATTCAAGTAAAGATTGGGACATACTTAGAAGATTTAATCCTTTAGGTTTTGATTCAAGCAATGAAAATTTTTACGAATATTATCAGGATAGAGTAGTAGAGACTTCTTTTGACCCAAATTCAGGAATAGTAACAGTAAAAGTTAGGGCAAAAGACCCAGAGTATTCTTATAAAATAACTGAAAAAATTCTAAAATTAAATGAAAAGTTTGTAAATCAAATTAACAAAAGAGCATATATGACAACACTAAAGTATTACCGTGACCAATTGGAAAAATCAAAAAAAGAAATAAAAAAGTTTTCTGAGAAGGTTAAAAAGTTTTTAACAACAACAGGTACAGTATCTCCAGAACAGCAAGTCGGGGTAACTTTACAGATGATTGCTAAATTGCAGGAAGAGTTAATTTCAAAACAGATGGAATTATCAACTATTGTTTCAGTTGCCCCAAATAATCCAGTTATTCCACAGTTAAAGAAAGAAATTAATCAGATAAAAAACAAAATAAATGAACTTCTTATTAGTTTAACTGGAGGAAAAGGGTCTTTAGCTACACATTCAGTAGAATTAGAACTTTTAAAGTCTGAATTGAATATGCTTTACAAAGAATTAGAATTAAATCTTGCAGCTTTTAACAGTGCCCAAAATCAAGCACAACTTCAGCAATTATTTATAGAAACAGTAGAAAAACCTGTAAAACCAGATGCTCCAATGGAACCTAAAGTTGTTAAAAATATATTTATAGTTTTTGCTATTGGTTTTGCAATGTGGGGAGTATTATCACTTCTATTAGCGGGAATCAAGGAACATACAGGGGAATAATGAAAAGTCTATTTAGTTCTTTAAAGGTTATGTCAAAAGTAATCTATGCTCTTATGATGAGGGAAATTATAACCAGATATGGAAGAAAAAATATAGGTTTTTTATGGATATTTGCAGAGCCACTTATTCTTATTATTGGAGTTACTATAATATGGAGTTATTTTAGACCTATGGCAGCAGAAGGATTTCCTATTCAGGCTTTTATATTTACAGGTTGGGTTGCTAATAAGCTGTGGATTTTAACTGTAGGAAGAACTATGGCTGGAATTAATGCAAATTTAAAATTGCTTTATCATAGGAACATAAAGCCTATGGATATACTTCTTTCAAGAATATTTCTTGAAATTACTGCCATAACAGGAGTTTTTATTCTATTAGGGTTTGTTTTTGCAATGTCTCATATTATAGATATACCTTATGATTTCTTTTATATAGTTGTTGGTTGGTATTTAATGGCATGGTTTGCATTTGGGCTTGCATTTTTAATAGCATCTGTTAACATCTTAACGGAAAACCTGTTTCAGAGAATATGGTCTCCTTTAAGTTTAGGCTTATTTATTGCTTCAGGGACATTTTTCCTTGTAGAATGGCTTCCTGTAGATGTAAGACCCTATTTCCTTTTGTTACCAACTATACACAATTTAGAAATGATAAGGTACGGTTTTTTTGGAAATGTTATGCATCCTTACTTTGATATTTTGTATTCTGTAATGTGTAATATTTTTATTATGTTTTTTGGACTTTTAACCTTTAAATTAACTGAAAGGAAAATACTGGCAGAATAACAATGGAAGCACAGTACAAATTTATAAAATTTGAAAATGTTAGAATGGGATTTCCTGTAAGAGGAGGTATAAACTGGGTTCTTAAAGATATTAATTTACACGTTAATTATGGAGATAAGATAGGAATATTAGGAAAAAACGGTAGTGGTAAATCAACACTTATAAAAATAATTGGTGGTGTCCTTAAACCAACGAGAGGAAAAATTACACGTACAATGAAAGTTAGCTGGCCAATTGCTTTTCAGGGTGGTTTCCAGAGTAGTTTAACAGGTTTTGATAATTTTAGATTTATATGTAGAATTTATGATGTTCCATGGAAAGAAAAAATTGAATTTGTAAAAGAGTTTTCTGAACTTGGAAAGTATTTTTATGAACCTTTGAAAACTTATTCTTCTGGAATGAGGGCAAGACTTGCTTTTGCCCTTTCTTTAGCTGTTGATTTTGAGTGTTATTTGATAGATGAAGTTACAGCTGTTGGTGATAAAAGATTTCATGAAAAATGTAGATTAGAATTATTTGAAGCAAAAAAGAACAGAAGTTTTTTCATAGTATCCCATCAGGCTAAACAAATTGAGCAGTTTTGTAATAGGTTTTTTGTACTTTTTAGAGGTAAACTAATAGAGTTTTCAGATTTTGAAAATGCATGGAAATTTTATTCTTCACAATGAAAAGATATTTCTCCAGTTAAACTAAAATCCCTTTTGTATATAGTTAAGTTTGGATTGTAAAATGGGTCTTTATCTATATATTTTTTCCATTTTTTCCTTAGTATTGCAATTTCTTTTTCTGCTATTTTAGAATTTGCTCCTCTACTTTTTGATTCAAAATGGTATAACATTACATGGGGTGTCCAGACAATTCTATATCCTTTTTCATAGACTTTAAGACAAAAATCAACGTCATTAAAATTAACTGAAAATGTTTCATTAAAACCACCAACTTTATCAAAAATTTCTTTCCTAAAAACCATACATGCTGCTGTTACTGCAAGGTAGTTCTGTAATGTTATAAGTCTGTACATGTATCCATAGGAATCATTAGGACTGCCTTTAAATGCGTGGTCTGCACCATTCCATATTCCTAAAACTACTCCAGCGTGTTGAATTGTTTTATCAGGATATAATAGTTTTGCTCCAACTACTCCAATTTCAGGTCTAACTGCAAGACTTACCATCTCTTTTAACCAGTCAGGTGTAATAATTTCCATATCGTTGTTAAGTAAACAAATTACTTTTCCTGAAGCATTTTTTACTCCAAAATTTATCAGTCTGGAGAAGTTAAAAGGAATATCTTTATAAAGAATTTTTATATTCTGATATTTTTCCAACTCTTTATAGAAATTTAGTACTTCTTTATTAGTAGAGCCGTTGTCTATTAAGATTATCTCGTAATTATCATAATTTGTTTTTGATAGAATACTATTAATACAGGTTTTTATAAGTTCAGGTTTGTCTTTTGTAGGTATTATTATAGAAACTTTTTGATTGTCTTTAAGTTTAAATCTAACTCTAAAAACTTCAGGAATTATCCCTTCTTCAACGTCTGCTTTGTCTTTAAGAAACTGTTTTAATTCATTTAGCTTTGATTGGTAATTTTCCTTTCTTTTTGGTTTACTGAGAAGAATTGCAGGGATATGTTCAATTTTTATGTTATCTTTTTTTAGAATTCTTAATATTAGTTCATAATTTGACATAAAATTTTCCAACTGGATTTTGGAAAGTGTTTTCCTGTTAAAAATAACCGGTGATTGTATATAGTCATATTCTAAAAAATATTCAGGACTCCAGTCAGGTTTAAACTGAGGTTCTGTATAAGTATCTTTCTGTTCAATAAAATCATTATCGCTGTAAACTATGTCTGGAGAGTTACTTTTTTTTATTTTGTTATGAAAACATAATAGGGCAGATTGTTTTAAAATATCTCCTGCTGTTAGGAAAAGGATATAATCTTCTGTAGATTTTTTTAATATGTTTGGTATATCTTTGTTTTTGGCTATAACAACTCTATAGTTATTATAAATCTGCTGATTGATAGATAAAAGTGTTCTTTTTAAAGGGTTAGGTTGTATTCCTCCCCATAAAACAATAATAAGAAAACTAATATCCTTTTTATATTTTCTTTTTTTAAATTTTTTTAAGAACTGTTTTTCTCTTTGGGAATAAATTTTTAACCACTGGTTATAGTCTTTGTCTGCACAAATTCTTAAAGCTCTTCCTTCATTTACTTTATAATAGCTTCTTTCTGGGTGAATTAGTATTTCAAAAAAAGAAACATCTACAAATTTTTTTAATCTTTTAGTTAATGGTTTTATTGGAAAGATGAGGGGAACGGTTTGTCTGTAAAATTTATATAATGCTCTTAAGAAACTGACTTTTTTTATAGTGATTTTTTTTACAATTACACTATTACTGCTTAAAGGTACTTCTACTTTTATAAGTTTGGCGTTTTTTTTAACCTTTATTAAAAAATTTATATTTCCACCGATAGAAACAGGCAGGTTGTAGGTTTCTTCTTTATTTTTGTATTCAATATAAACTTTAGCATTACAGATAATAATATCTGATTTTACTTTACCTCTGATTAAGTAGTATCCCTTTTTAGGAAGTGCTAAAATTTTAATCATTATTTTTTAAAGCTGACCTATAAGTTTTTTCTGCTTCTACCTTTAGGTAATTTACCATTTTTTCTGCTCCTGAAAATAGCTCATTTCTTAATTTATAATCTGTTATTAATTTTTTTATAGCATCTACCCATAATTCTTTTTTCATAGGTAAGACAATTCCAGCATTAAATCTTTTTATCATTTCGGCATACTGGGCTTCTTCTGAATAAATACCTACAGCTCCACTTCTTGTTATATCGTAAAATTTAACCCATGACCTTCCTCTATTGAAGCCTTTATCAAATAAAGGGGTAAGTCCTATATTTCTATATTTCAAAAAGGAAAATTTATAAAATGTTTGCCATTTCATAGGTTTTAAAATTATTATATTTGGTATTCCTTTAAAAAATTTTAAGTTTTTATTGTCTAATACAATCTCAAGTAAAATCTCAGGGTTTTTTAAAGAAATTTCTCTGAAAATTTCAGAAAGCCATCTTATTTCTTCCTTATGGGATGATGTACCGTGATAAAAAATTAAAGGTGAAAGTTCTAAAGGGGATTGTTTCATGTTCTCAAGTCCGATAGGATAGGGGTAAATAACCTTTGGGGAGTAATCACGATATTTATTTTTTAAATATTCAGTAGATACCCAGAGTTCAGCTCCTAAATTAAGCAAATCTTTTTTGTAAATGTAGGCTTTTAAAAATAATTTTGCTGCATATCTGTATGGAAGTGTTGAAAAAACTTTTAAATCCCACAAACCATCGTCCATAAAATAAACTAATTTTTTTATTTTTTTTCTATATTTTTTTATATAATTAATAAGATTTTTATTAGCATATCTAACAATAAAAATAGCAGAATGGTTATCTAATTCTGGATATTTTTTATCTGCTAAATTTATCCGAAAAGGAGAATGACCTGCTTTTTTTAAGGCAGGTAAAATATAGTAATCGGTAGATGGATTTTGATTTTCTTCAAATATATAAACGTCTTTAAAATAAGGATTTTTGGTATATAATGTCTGCATGCAAAATATTATACATGGATAGGGGAAAATGATTAAACCCAATATAAAAAATAAGAGTACTGGAATTTATGGTCATGTAGATTTTGTTAATGAAGATGGAATTGGTGGATGGGTTCTTAATCTTGGAAAAAATGAACCCTCAATAGTGGAAGTATATATCAATAATAAAAAGATTTATGAAAAGGCTACCAATTTATATAGAGATGATATAAGTAATATAATTAA
>JALSSE010000368.1 GCA_026984415.1 Hydrogenothermaceae bacterium
TATATTGAATTAATTTAACAGAATATGTATTACATAAATTTAAAATTAGATACAGATTTATCTTTGAAAGCTTTCTTTTTTAATTACTTATGTTGAATTTTATTTAAATTAATTTAGACCTTTTTTCAATTCTTTTGTTAGTTTTGAAATGCTGTTAAAATCTTTTTTACCTTGGAGTTTAACAATTGCACTTCCTACAATTACCCCATCTGCAAATTTGGATAATTTTTTGGTATGTTCTTTTTTTGAGACTCCAAATCCTACTGCAACATATTTATTGGTAATATCTTTTATTTTAGATACTTTTTCTTTAAGTTCTTCCCATGGTAAAGTTTCCCTTTCTCCAGTTATGCCAGTTAGAGAAACATAGTATATAAAACTATCTGTGAGAGAACCTATTAACTTTATTCTTTCCTCATTTGAAGTTGGAGCTAATAAAAATACAAGCTCTAATCCATGGTTTTTAGCTATTTTTTGAAATTCCTTTGCCTCTTCAGGTGGTAAATCTGGAATTATAAATCCATTAATTCCATTTTCTTTTGCTAATTGGCAAAATTTTTCCTCACCAAATTTGAAAATAGGATTGTAGTAAGTCATTGCTATTAGAGGAATGTCTGGATAGTTATTTTTTATTTTTTTAGTTAATTCAAAAACATTTATAGGAGTAATTCCATCTTTAACAGCTTTTTCATGAGCTACTTGTATTGTTGTTCCATCTGCTACAGGGTCAGAAAAAGGAATACCTACTTCTAAAATGTCTGCACCGTTTTCTATTAAAGATTTAGCTGTTTCTAAACTATCTTCTAAAGATGGATATCCTGCCATAAAATAACAAATTAGAGGTTTTTTAGTTTCAAATACTTTTTTAATCAATTTTCACTTCCTTTATTTAAAATTTTAGATTAAAGCTATTATAAAACATAAAAAGTCATTCAAAAATAGCTTAATCTATCTTAAAAGATAAGAAAAGCCCTCGTGAAGAGGGCTTATTTTTTATTGACAGGCAGAAACTTCTACCTTGTAGGATGTAATGCTTACCTGTGGAATAGCAAAAGTTCTTGTATCGTTTATGTTTGCAGTATTTGTTAATGTTATTTGGTTTAATAAAATTGTTGCTGTTCCCCTATAAATTTTGATTGTTTGACCAGATACACAATTTGACTCATAAATAGTAGTTGAATCATAGTTAGAGTTTATTAAGAAGTTTTGATTATTTCCATTAATGTATTCTTTTTGTGAAACTAAATCACTATACAGTGCACCATTAGGAATAGCACGGAAAAGAGCATTCATATTTGATTTTTCTGTAACAAGATATGGTGTATAACTATTGTTTGTATAATACTCAATCACCACAGCATACCAATCGTTTTCATTGTTTCCATTATTATTTACAGTAATCATAGACGTTTCTGAAAGTAGATTAGGGTTAATAGGAAGATAATTTTCCATATTATTAGCTACGCCTTCTGGCATCCATCCACAGGAAGTCTTGTTTGTTTTTGTTATATTCCACGTTCCATCAGATTGTCCATCTCTATCTATGTCATAAGTACCAGAAGCATTATTATTATTTACCTGTCCTTCATAACTGCCTCCTGCTGCTGTACCAAAGGTAAAAGAATTATTATTTACGGTACCAGTCACACTTCCAGCATATCCTGTTCCTTGTAGATAAAGTTCTCCACTTAGATTTCCTCCTGATTGCTGTAAATCTACGCAAATAGAACCTTTTCTTCCGTCATTTCCCTCATATGTTCCTTCCCATACAC
>JALSSE010000369.1 GCA_026984415.1 Hydrogenothermaceae bacterium
TGGCCACAATAAAAACATTAATAACTGATGCCGTGAATTTAAGACCAAATATGTATGCAGTGGCAGTTATAAATTACGACAAAAAAATTGGCTATATGTTGCCAGAACAGGCAGTACAACTGTTTAAAAATAAAACATTTGTTTACACTGTTGAAGAAGGAAAAGCTAAAAAAATAGATGTTGACGTCATTTTTCAGGAGTATGGGAAAGTTTACGTAAAAGGAAATTTAGATGGGAAATCTGTAATCGTACAAAATGCATTTAAAGTTAGAGACGGAACTCCAGTGAAAGTAATTAAATAAAATTGCTATTGTTAAAGAATCATATATTATATTTTATAGTAACTTAGAGGTGAATAAATATGAAAATTTTAGGAATAAAAGAAGCTCAAAAAAATTTTTCAAAAATACTTGAAGAAAAAATTCTCATAATAGATAAAAAACATAATAAAAAGAAAGCTGTATTGATTCCTTATGAAGAATATTTGAGACTTAAAAAAAATTATGAAAATTTATCTATTGGTCAACTTGAAAAAGGAAGATTTAAAAAATTTAAAGGTATATTGGATAAAAATTTCAAAACAAAAGATATCAGGTATAACAAAATAGTTGGAAATCAGGAATGAAAGTATTTTTTGATACAAATATATTCTTGGATATCCTATTAGATAGGAATCACAGTAAAGAGGCTTTAATTTTATTAAATTCAGTTGATATGGGTATATTGGAAGGATATTTAGTTGATATTTCTATTTTAAATATTGACTATATAGGAAAAAAACAAAAAAAATCTCCTGAAATTAAGGAGTTTTTACAACTTCTAATTGATATATTTAATATAATAGCACCAGATAAAGAAATTTTTAAAGAATCTCTAAAACTTCAAAATAACGATTTAGAAGATAATGTACAGTACTTAACTGCAAAGAAATATAAATGTGATTGTATAATCAGCAATGATAAGAAATTTTCGTTTGAAGATATTGAAATATTAACAAGTCCTGAATTTATAAAAAAGTACTTCCTCCATTAATAATACTTTAAATTCTGCTTTTGCATTAAAAATTTCGTAAAATGTTTTATTGCATAAATAATTATTGAGGCAACTAATGTATAAATTTTTTATAAGAAGACCAATAACTACTTGGATGTTTGTTCTATCGTTTATAATTTTAGGCTTTTACGCCTATAACAAAATTCCTGTTGACAGATACCCTGATGTAGAATTCCCAATAGTTTCAATTTCCACAGTATATGAAGGAGCTTCCCCATCAATTGTTGATACAAACATAACAAAGAAAATAGAAGACCAGTTAGCCACAATAAGCGGAATAGAATCTATTATCTCCCAGAGTTATACAGGAGTTTCAAGAATTACAGTAATTTTCAGTTTGAACAAAGATATAAATGTTGGAGTTCAGGAAATAACAGATGCAGTAAATAGAATTACAAGATTTTTTCCTGAAGGAACAGAAAACCCTGTAATAAGAAAAATAGACACATCCCTTGCTCCGATTATGGCTATTCTTTTACACGGAGACGCACCATACGGAATAAAAGCTTTTTATGCAGACAAAATTATAAAAAGGGAATTTGAAAGACTTTTGGGAGTCGGAGATGTCAGTTTAGGTGGGTATAGAGACTATGTTTTATGGGTAAGGATAGACCCTGTAAAATTGGCAAACTTCAAATTAACCCCCCTTGATATATCAAATGCATTAAAAAGAAACAATATTGAAACACCTTCAGGAAGAATTGACAGT
>JALSSE010000370.1 GCA_026984415.1 Hydrogenothermaceae bacterium
AAAGAAAATACTGTTAAAACTGGCAGACTTAATGGAAGAAAATAGAGAGGAACTTGCCCTTTTAGATACAATAGAAACAGGGAGGAGTATCAAAAATTTTTATTACGATTCAATACCTAAAGCAATAGAAGCATTAAGATGGTTTGCTGAAGCAGTAGATAAATACCTTGACTATGCAGTAACACCTGAAAAAAACAAAATGGTTAGTGTAGTAAAAATGCCCCTTGGCGTTGTTGGAATAATTACTCCGTGGAATGACCCCCTCGTTGTTGCTTTCTGGAAAATTGCACCTGCATTACTTATGGGAAACAGTGTAGTAATTAAACCAGCTGAACAATCAACATTTTCAATGCTAAAAGTAGCTGAACTTTCCATTGAGGCAGGTATTCCAGAAGGAGTTTTAAATGTAATTACTGGTGAAGGGGAAACTGGAAAATATTTAGCAATACATAACGATGTCCGTGGAATATTTTTCACAGGTTCAAGTGAAGTAGGTAAAAAAATCCTCCAGTACGCTGGAATGAGTAATATGAAAAAGGTTAAGTTAGAATGTGGAGGGAAAAGTGCTTTTATCCTGACAAAAAATTATAAAAATTTAAAAAGAGCAGCAGAGGTTCTTGCAAAAAATATCTTTTATAATCAGGGACAGATATGTTCAGCACCTTCAAGGCTTATTATTGATTCAAAAATAAAAGACGAATTTCTAAATTTAGTTGTAGAAGAAAGTAAAAAATATATTCCATCTGACCCTTTAAGTTTTGAAACAGAAGTTGGAAATCTTGTTAGCTCTACGCAAAAAGAAAGGGTTGAAGGGTATATAAAAGAAGGTATTTATTCAGGAGCGAAAATTATTTCCTGTGATGAAAACATATTTAAAGAGATGAGTATCGCACCAGTAATTTTAGATAATGTTCCTCCAGATTCACCAGTTGCTCAGGAAGAAATTTTCGGACCTGTGCTTGTTGTAATTGAATACAAAGACATAAAAGAAGCTGTGGAAATAGCAAACAGCACAAAATACGGTTTAGCCGCATCTGTGTGGAGTGATGACATTAATGAAGCCAATTATGTTGCAAAAGAGCTTGAAGCTGGATTAGTTCATATTAACACTTATGGGGAGGAAGACAATCAGGTTCCCTTCGGTGGAGTAAAAGAGTCAGGAATAGGAAGGGATAAATCTATCTTGGCATTTGACGAATACTCAGAAATAAAAACCATATGGACTTATTTAGAGGATATACAATGAAAAAAGTACTTATTGTCGGTGGGAGCCACAGCGAAATACCCCTTATACTGTCGGCAAAAAAGAAAAATCTTTATGTAATTACAACAGGAAATCAAAAAGAAGGAGTTGGACATAGGTATTCTGATGAATGCCATTTAGCCGATTATTCTGACGAAAAAGCTATTTACAAATTAGCTGAAAAACTAAAAGTTGATTTTATATGCTTTGGTGCCCACGATTTATCACTTTTCAGTACAGTGTACACAGCAGAAAAGCTAAATATACCTTTCTTTGATAGCTATGAAATAACTTCCGTTTTACATCTGAAAGACAGATTTAAAAAATTTGCCAGAAAAAATAAACTCCTTACTCCAAAAGGCTTTGATTTTGAAAATTTAAAAGATGCTGTTGAATTTGCATTTGAGTTTAAGCTACCTTTTATTGTGAAACCTGTTGATATGGGTGGAGGAAAAGGGGTTTCAAAAGTAACAGAAAGAAGCCAGATAAAAGAGGCTATATCAAAAGCATTT
>JALSSE010000371.1 GCA_026984415.1 Hydrogenothermaceae bacterium
TATATAGCCACCAAAAAATAAAATTCACATCTCTAAATATAAGTAATATATCTATTATGACTAAAGTCATTCCAATATTAAATTATATACATTATATTTATATCAGAATTAAAAGTGGTAGGTCTCTCTTTTTAATCATTTAAAAATCAGATTTGTTAGAGGTTAAAATTCTTTAACAAATTTTAAATATTTTTTTAACAGAATTTATGTATTTTATACTCAAAACTAAAGTAAAAGGAGGTGATAAAGATGAAAAAGTTAGCTGTAGCATTAGGTTTTGCTGTTGTTCTATCGGCTGGACTGTTCTCAAATAGCTCTGCTGAAGAAAATACTCAAGAGTTATTACACGTACAGAATCCATTTATGGATGTATTAGGTAACGATAGTTACATCGGTGTTATTTTAAAAGACAAAAGACAAGGTGTATACCTTCCTAAATGCTCAGATGGAAGAATAATAAATGGTGAATTTGATTCACCAGAAAAGGCATTCAATGCCATTCTATCAAAATGCATATAAGGAGGTATTACATTGAGATGTAAAACAACATTTCCATACTTTCAAACGGTAATTTGAGGACAAAAACTCAATTACCGTTTTTTCAATTTACACCCCTTCTCTACAAATAAAATCATAGTTGTAATATAATTATCTGAATAACTTATCAGGAGAGATTAATGGAAGTACTTGATTATCATAAATTAAAAATATTCAAAACAGTTGCAGACTTAAAAAGTTTTTCAAAAGCTGCAGAACTTTTATTCTTAGCTCAACCTACAGTTACTTTACAGATAAAAAAGATTGAAAATTATCTTGGGATTACACTTTTTAAAAGGTCTAAAAACGAAATTGAGTTAACAGAAGAAGGAAAAATATTCTATACATACGCCTCCAAAATACTCGATGATTACTCTATTATGGAAGCTGAACTTTCCAAATTAAAAGAAGATATTAATAAAAACCTTTCTATTGGGACAAGTTCTACTATTGGAAATTATTTACTTCCACACTTAATTCCAAAATTTTTAGAAAAATACCCTTTTGTAAGAATTCATTTATTTGTAGGAAACTCAAAAGAAATAGAAGAGGGAGTTTTATCAAAAAGTTTTAATATTGGACTTGTAGAAGTTGAGATTAAATCAAATAAGATAAATTTTAAACCTTTATTTGAAGATAAAATAATTTTAGTTGCATCATCTGATAATCCTATTCCACCGGTAATTAAACCTGAAGATTTACTTAATTATAAAATAATATTTAGAGAAGTAGGTTCAGGTACAAGAAATGTTGTAGAAGCAGAGCTAAAACAATTTGGAATTGACAATATTGAACCAGTTATTGAAGTATCCAGTAGCACAGCAATGGCAAGGTTTGTAAAAAATTCCAGAGACTATTTGACATTTGTTTCTGAGCTTGTTGTTGAAGAAGATTTAAAAGAAGGGAAACTAAAGGAAGTCAAAGTTGAAGGTTTAAGTATAAAAAGATATTTTTCTTATATAACACAAAAGAACATAAGATTTTCAAACATAGAAAACAAATTTCTTAATTTTTTACAATCTGAAAGTATAGATTAAATACCACCTAATTTTTTAAATATTTCCAATACTGCTGAAAAATCTTTATCACCTAAATTGTTAGCTTTTGCAGATATATAAAATTCACGGGCAAGGTTTGTAAAAGGTACAGGTAAATTAATATCTTTAGATAGGTTCAATGCATAATTTAAATCTTTATTAATTA
>JALSSE010000372.1 GCA_026984415.1 Hydrogenothermaceae bacterium
AAAAATTACTCTCCAGACAGAATAGGAATAGCAGTTGCAGGTTTAATAGATAAAAAAGAAGGAAAAATAACAAACTCACCTAACCTTAAATTCATTGAAAACTTACCGCTAAAAGATATTTTAGAGGATTTTTCAAAAAAACCTGTATATGTTGAAAACGACGCATCTCTGGCAGCATTAGGAGAATACAGTTATGGTGCTGGAAAAGGAAAAGAAATAGTAATATGTCTCACATTAGGAACAGGTTTAGGTGGTGGTGCTGTCATTGATGGGAGATTACTTACAGGAGTTTCTGGCAGTGGAATGGAAGCAGGACATATCACCATAGTAAAAGATGGCTGGCTTTGCCATTGTGGAAGAAAAGGATGTCTTGAAGCTTATGTATCATCTTATGGATTAGAAAGAATTTATTTTATGCATACACATAAATTTGTAGATTCAAAAGAGATAATAGCAGAAGCGAATGAAGGAAAAGAAGATGCCGTAAAATCTATTGAAGAGTTTTCAAAATACCTTTCTATTGGTTTAATGAATTTAACCCATCTTTTTAATCCAGACTGTATAATCCTTGCAGGAGGAATTCCAGAACATTATCCACTTATTACAGAGCTTGCAACTTCTGAATTAAAACATATAGTTTTTCCATTACCTTTTAGAGATTTAGAAATAAAAAAAGCTGAATTAGGAGAATTTAGCGGAACATTTGGAGCTCTGGAGCTGGCAGAGAAGGGAGGAATAACCGTATAAGGAGCAAAACTTGAATAAAAATCCAGAGGTGGAAATTGAAACAGATTTAGGTAGTTTTAAAGTAGAACTTTTCATTGAGAAAGCTCCAGAAACAGTAAATAATTTTCTAAAATATGTGGATTCTGGTTTTTACAACGGATTGATTTTCCATTTTATAATTCCTAATAAATGTATTCAGGCTGGTGGGTTTGATAAAAATCTAAATTACGTTCTTCCAGTATACAATCCAATAAAAAATGAAGCAGATAATGGGCTAAAAAATGAAAAAGGAACAATAGCTATGGCAAGGACAATAGATATAGACAGTGCAACTTCACAATTTTTCATTAATCTAAGAGATAATACAGAATTTGATTTTAAAAATAAAACTATTGAAGAGTTCGGATTTGCTGTTTTTGGAAAAGTTAAAGAAGGATTTGAAATAGTTGAAAAAATTGGAAATGCACCTGTAAAATATCAGAAAGGATATGGAAACATGCCTATTAAACCAGTAGAAATAAAAAATATTGTTGTGGTAAACCAGTGAAAGTAGATAACCTTGTTTTTAATAGATTAGGAAACTCCTTTTCTGTAATGATTTCTTCTTCTAACGAAAATGTTCAGATATGGGATAAAGTTAAATTTGATAGTGGGAAAGAGCTTTATGCTGTTTCTACAATTCCATTTAGTATGGAATCTAAAAATGTATATTTTTCCTGTATATTAAAAATAAAAACTCAATTCTACGGGATTTACTTTTACAATAGCGATAATATTTCATTTTTTACCAGCAGTAATATTGATGATAAAAAGTTATTTTTACCAAAAAAGGTAGATTATGAATTTGGATACAATGGAGATTTTTTTAATTTAAAAAATGAAAATGCAGAACTTATTTTCAAACTTTCCATGTCAAACCCAAATTTTTTAAAACTTGAAAACGGCAATGTTTTTATATTAGAAGAGAATTTTTTAAAAGCTGTTTCAGAGCTATTTTAGACTTAAATTTTGCTG
>JALSSE010000373.1 GCA_026984415.1 Hydrogenothermaceae bacterium
ATTTAATTTTATTTCGAGTAAAGTGTCTGCCCTTTTAGGAACAGCATAAAAATCCCAACCGCTTTTAAACTTAATTATGTTAATAGGTCTTTTCAAATTTTCTTCTGATTCCATAATTATTTTAAATGCCAACTTTGCAGGATTTTCAAACTTTTCAAACTCTGCTGCATGACCAGAAGGTACATTAACAGTTAAGTTAAATTCCAGAGAGCCTGCCTGTTTTGTACAGATTTCCCCATAAGTAGGTTCTAAAATTACACAGCTTTCAATTTTGTCTAATTTTTCAATTAATTTTTGAGAACCAAGGGCTGAATTCTGCTCCTCATCTACTGTAAAAGCAAGGGATACCGGAATTTCCCTATCAGGATAATTTTCTTTAAAATAATCCAGAGCAACAATTAATGAAGCAATTAAACCTTTTGTATCTGCTGCACCTCTCCCAAAAATTTTTCCGTCTTTTTCTATAGCTTTAAAAGGGTTTTTCATTCCCATTGGTGGTACAGTATCAACGTGGGTATTTATCAAAAAAGGTTTATCTATTGAAAGTATGTTGTATAAATTCCCTTTTCCTACGTATTGTTTTTCAAAATTAATATAGTTGAGTCTTTTTTGAAGATAAGTTTGAATTTCGTCACAATCTTTGTGGCTTGGAATTGAGATTAGTGTTTTTAGTTCTTCTTTTACTCTATTTACGTCTATTTTCAATTATTCTCCTTTTACCAGTATCTTTGTTCTTTCCATGGGTCACCGATAAGGTGGTATCCCCTCTGTTCCCAGAAACCGGGTTTATTTTCATTCATAAATTCTATTCCTGAAACAAATTTTGCACTTTTCCATGCATAAAGCTTTGGAACTATTAACCTTAATGGGTATCCATTATCAGCTGGAATTGGTTTTCCGTTTAGTTTGTATGCAAAAATAACATCTTCATCAAAAAAATGTTCAATTGGTATATTTGTTGTGTATCCGTCTAATGAGTGTACCATTACAGCTTTAACATTTTCATTTATATCTACTAATTTTTTTATTTCATCTACATGGAAACCTTCCCATTTAACATCTGGACAGCTCCACCTTGTTACACAGTGGAAATCTGCAATAAGCTCAACTTTTTCTAAATCTAAAATGTCTTCCCAGGTAAGAACTGCTTTTTCTTTAACCTCACCAAAGATTCTAAATCTGTAATTGTTTAAATCAACGTTGTCTGGAGGTCCTGCAATATCTAAAATGTGAAGCTTATCTGTCCAGTGCTGCCCCGGTGGAAGTCTATCAGGTCTGCTGTTTATAGGACTTATTATTGTTTTCAATTAGTTATCTCCAGCTTTATTACAGTTAGGACATTCACCGTATAGTGTAATTTCCATAGAATCTACATTAAAACCTTTTTTCTCCAAATCTGACATTTCTAAATCTGAAACTTCTGAACTTTCTATATCGTATATACTTCCACAGCTATTACATTTAAAGTGGAAATGTTTATCAACCCTTGCATCAAATCTGCTCTGTTTTCCATCTGTTATTTCAATAATAGCCCCTTCTTCTTTTAAAACTTTTAAGTTTCTATAAACTGTTCCAAGGCTTATGTTAGGTATGATTTTTCTTACTTCAGAGTAAATCCAATCTGCCGTTGGATGTATATCTGTATTTTTTAATATTTCATATATAATCTGTCTTTGATAAGTGTTTCTCCTTTGCATATAACTACTCCTAAAGAAAAAGTTAGTTAATAAATATTAATA
>JALSSE010000374.1 GCA_026984415.1 Hydrogenothermaceae bacterium
GTAAATTAAAAAGAAAACACTGGTAAATTTAGAGGGTATGCCATGAAAATACTTTTGGTAGAAGATGATAAAGTTTTAGCAGAAAGTCTGGCAAAGTTTTTAAAATTAAACGATATAAATGTTGATATTGCTAAAAGCTATAGCGAAGCAGCAGATAAAACATTAAATAACAGGTACGATTTCTATGTTATTGATATTAATTTAGGTGATGGTGATGGAATAGACTTACTTAAAGACTTAAGGTTTATAGATGATATGACACCTACCATTTTTATAAGTGCAATCAGAAATACAAGCACAGTAGTAAAGGGATTTAATGCAGGAGCAGAAGATTATATAAAAAAACCTTTTGACCCTGAAGAACTACTGATAAGAATAAAAGCAAGAAAAAATACAAAGAATACAGGTATTAAAGAAGAAATAAGTTATGGAAATATAAAAATAAAAGATGAAAGAGTTTTCAAAAATGGAAAGGAAATAGAATTAGGAGAAGTCCAGAGAAATATTTTAAAAGCCTTTTTACAAAATCCAGAAAAAGTTATTTCAAAAGATTACCTTTATCAGTTTATGAATAATCCATCTCCACTTGCCTTGAGGGTTGCAATTTCAAAATTAAAAAAGAAAACTGGTCTGAATATAAAATCAATTAGAGGATTAGGTTACGTTCTTGAAGATTAATTTTTTATTCAAAACGAAACACGAAAAAGAAGCATTAATCAAAAGTTTCTTTCTATTTTTTATTTCAATTGAAATATTAATATCTGTAATATTCTACTTAAGCTACAAAAATATGATTTTCCAAAAGAAACAGGAAATTTTTTTAAAACTAAAAAATTACAGCTATACTTTGAAAGGAAAAGAATTTAAGATAGATGTTGTTCCAAAAGGAAACAATAAAAAATTTTATGAACTTAAAGAAAATAACAAAGAGTTTTTCATCTATGTTCCCATTCCATATACAGAAAATGATGTTTTTAAAATATCTTATAGTAAAGATAGATTTTTTAATGATATAAAACCAGAAAAAAATAAATTACTACTTACATTTTCATTATCAACTTTATTTGTATTGGTTCTGTCTTTTTTATTTTCTATTTATTCACTTCAGCCATTAAGAAAAGCCCTTAATATACTTGAAGAAACTACTAAAGATATCATCCACGATATAAACACTCCGTTAATGAGCATATTAGTAAATTTAAAAATACTTAAAATGTCCTACAAAGAAAATGAAGAAATTAAAAGGATAGAACAGGCAACAAACCAGCTAAAAAACCTTTACCAAAACTTAAATCTTATCTCAAAAGAAATTGAAAAAAATATTGAAAGTGTAAACATAAAATCAGTAATTCAAAAAGAATTAGATAACTTCCAGAAACTTTATCCAGAGATAAAAGTAAGGGCGAATTTGAAAAATATTATTTTAGAAACAGATAAAACAGCTTTAGAAAGAATTATATCAAACCTTTTATCAAATGCATTTAAACACAACATTCCAGATGGCTATGTAAAAGTTATATTGACCTCTGAAAAATTAATTATTGAAAACAGCAGTAGAGAAATTAAAAATCCTGAAAAGCTTTTTGATAGATTTTATAAAGAATCACAGAGGGGATTAGGATTAGGTCTTTCAATTGTTAAAAAGTTAAGTGAAGATTTAGGTTTTAAAGTTAAGATAGAAACAGAAAAAAACAGATTTAAAATTTTATTGATTTTCAAATAACGTTTCCACTTCCTTA
>JALSSE010000375.1 GCA_026984415.1 Hydrogenothermaceae bacterium
AAAGTAATAAATGAAACGTTAAATTATAAAAATCCTATGCTTATAAATCAAAATGTATACGACCCTGTAATAGTAATTCAGATAGAAAAAGACGGCAAAAAAATAAATTTACCAATTTTAGCAGACCCAAATGTGGCAATTCCTGCATTTAACCAGTTCGGATATGCAAATGGAATTAAATACCTACCAATGATAGAAGAATTTGAGCCAAGGTATTTTTCTGGTTTACAGATAAGTAATTTTCCCGGGACCAACTTAATATGGTTAGGAACAATAATTGTAGTCTTAGGAACTATGCTTGCCTTTTATACAATCCACAGAAGAGTATGGATTAGGTTAGAAGAAGAAAATGGCAAAACAAAAATTTATGTATCTTTATATTCACAAAAATTCAGAGAATCTTTTGAAGATGATATAAAAGAAACTTTACCAGATTATATAAAAGTGTAAGGTAAACCCTTACACTTCCTTTTTTAAAGAGTTTATTTTTTCCCTTAATTCTTCTATTGAGGAATTTTCATCTATTCCCAAAATATCCAATAATTTTTCTATTTTTATCCATTTTTTTAAAACCATTCCCTGTGTAAGTAATTTTTCAAATGGTTCAACTACATTTACCATTCCTATATTTTCTAAAAACTTTGTGAAAAATCTCGCATATAAAAGGTGAAGGACAGCGTGTTCTATTCCTCCAATATAAAGGTCAACAGGCATCCAGTAATCTGCTTTCTCCTTTTCAAAAGGTATTTTTTCGTTTTTAGGGTCGCAGTACCTGAGGAAATACCAGGAACTATCAAAGAATGTATCCATTGTATCTGTTTCCTTTTTTGCAGGCTTTCCACATTTTGGACATGTTGTATTTACAAATTCTTCTACTTGGGCAAGTGGATTTCCCATACCTGTAAATTCAACATTTTCAGGTAAAATAACTGGGAGGTCTTCCTCTGGAACAGGAACAGTACCACAGCTATCACAGTATATTATTGGAATAGGGGTTCCCCAGTATCTCTGTCTTGATACATTCCAGTCCCTAAGTCTAAAATTTATAGTTTTCTCTCCAATTCCTTTTTCTTTTAATAAGTCTGTTATTTTCTCTTTTGCTTCAGAAGAAGGTAGTCCATTAAAACCATCTGAGTTAATCAGTATTCCTTCCCCTTCATATGCTTTTTCTTCAAAATCCCAGTCTTCTTGGGGTGGTTTAATTACAGGTTTTATAGGTATATTATATTTTTTTGCAAACTCAAAATCTCTTTCATCATGGGCAGGAACTGCCATTATCGCCCCTGTTCCATATCCCCACAGGATATAATTTGCCGTGTAAATTGGAATTCTTTCTTTTGTTAAAGGGTGAATAACGTATTTCCCAGTAAAAACACCTTCTTTTTCTTCTATAATATTTCTTTCTCTGGTTGACATGGTCGTATATCTATTAACAAATTTTTCAACTTCTTCTTCATAATCTGTTCCCTTTGAAAGCTCAAGTACTAATGGATGTTCAGGAGCTAATGCCATAAAAGTAACCCCAAAAACTGTATCAGGTCTTGTTGTAAAAACTTCAATTACCTGTGTTGAATTTTCAATAGGAAATTTTATAGAAGCTCCTACTGATTTTCCTATCCAGTTTTCCTGCATTTTTAAAACTGTTTCAGGCCACTTTCCTTTCAATTTTTCAAGGTCATCTAATAAAACTTCTGCATATTCAGTTATCCTTAAATACCAGGAAGGTATTTCTTTCTGA
>JALSSE010000376.1 GCA_026984415.1 Hydrogenothermaceae bacterium
ACCATTGAATAATCAAAAAGATAAATCCTTTTCTATATTTATTGCAAATAGTTTGCATTTGAATTTATTTTGTGTTTTAATATTTGCAAATAATTTGCATTTGCATAAGGAGGTTGTGATGGCTATTAAAACAACAGTTTTTGGATATCCTAAAATTGGAGCAAACAGAGAGCTTAAAAAGGCAGTAGAAAGCTACTGGAAAGGAGAAATCTCAAAAGAAGAAATGCTAAAAAAAGCAGAAGAAGTTGATATTGAAAGAATGAAAAAAGTTATAGATGCAAATTTAGATTATGTCCCATCAAATGACTTTTCTCTGTATGACTTTGTTTTGGACATTTCTACTATGGTAAATGCAGTTCCACAAAGGTTTCAGAATATAGAAGACAGCTTTGATAGATATTTTGCAATGGCAAGGGGAACAAAAGATGCTATTGCCTGTGAAATGACAAAATGGTTTGACACAAACTATCACTACATCGTCCCAGAGCTTACAGGTGGTTTTAAATTAGTTAAAAACAGACCATTAACTTCTTACAAATGGGCAAAAGAAAAATTTGGAGTAGAAACAAAACCTGTTTTAGTTGGAGCATTTACATACATAATGCTTTCTAAAGTTTATGAAAGACAGGAAGGCTCACTACTTATGAAAATGGTAAAAGCAGATGAAAGTGAAAAGTTTAGACCTCTACTTTTAGAGATTTCTTCTGTTTATAACCAAATGCTTAAAGAATTACAAGAGGAAGGCGTAAAGGCAGTCCAGTTTGATGAACCTGCTTTAGTTTTAGATTTAGATGAAGAAAAAGTAAATGCGCTAATTGATGCTTATAAAGTAATAACAGAAGGTATTACAGATATAGAAATTTTTGTTCATACATATTATGAAAGCTTAGACCATTTTGAAAAAATAACAAAAGAGCTACCGGTTACAGGAATTGGTCTTGATTTTGTTGTAAATAATGAAAATTTAGAAAACTTGAAAAAATATGGTTTTCCAAAGGATAAAAAATTACAGGCAGGGGTAATTTCAGGAAGAGACCCCTGGAAAACAGATTTTAAGGAAGTTTTAGCTTTAATTGATGAAATAAAAAAATATGTAGATGAAGACAGAATTGTTTTATCTAACTCTGCACCACTTTTCCATTTACCAGTATCACTTGAGCCAGAAAAAGGACATTTAGATGATAGATTAATTGGTCTTTTATCATTTGCCAATGAAAGACTTGATGAAATAAAAACCTTAAAAGAAATCATAAATGAAGGAAAAGAAGTTCCTGCTCAAACTCTTCAAGCATTAAGAGATGAGTTTAAAAATGAGGCAGTAAGGGAAGCTGTTAAAAACATAGATAATGAAGAAATTCAAAGACCACATGAGTTTAAAGAAAGATACAAAAAACAGATTGAAGAACTTGGTCTTCCAAGATTTCCAACAACAACAATAGGAAGTTTTCCTCAGACAAAAGAAGTTCGTCAAATGAGAGCTAAATTCAGAAGAGGTGAAATAACGGCAGAAGAATATGAAAACTTCATAAAAGAACAAATTAAAAAAGCGGTAGAAATACAAGAAGAACTTGGTCTTGATGTTTTTGTGCATGGAGAATTTGAAAGAACAGATATGGTTGAGTTTTTCGGTGAAAAAATGGACGGTTTTGCATTTACTAAAAATGGATGGGTTCAGTCTTATGGTTCAAGATGTGTTAGACCACCGATTATTTACGGAGATGTTTCAAGACCAGAAGCTATGACAGTAAAAGAAATTGTGTATGCCCAAAGTCTAACAGACAAACCTATGAAAGGAATGTTAACAGGTCCTGTAACTATACTAAACTGGTCTTTTTATAGAAAAGACATACCTAAAAAAGAAATAGCTTATCAAATAGCCCTTGCTTTAAGAGATGAAGTTTTAGACCTTGAAAAGGAAGGAATAAAGATAATTCAAATAGACGAACCTGCATTTAGAGAAGGACTTCCTCTTAAGAAAAGAAAACAGGAAGAGTATCTAAAATGGGCAGTTAAAGCATTTAGATTAACAAACAACACTGTAAAAGAAACAACACAAATACATACACATATGTGTTATTCAGAGTTTAATGAGATAATTGAATGGATTTACGCAATGGATGCAGATGTAATATCCATTGAAGCTTCAAGGTCTAAAGGGGAAATTATAGAAGCTTTTGAAAGATTTAACTATGACCATGGAATTGGTGTTGGTGTTTACGACATTCACTCACCAAGAATACCTCCTGTAGAAGAAATGCTTGAAATAGCGGAAAGAACTGTTCAGGTAATAGATAAAAACCTTATATGGATTAATCCGGACTGTGGATTAAAAACTAGAGGTTGGGAAGAAACTATACCTTCTTTAAGAAATATGGTAGAAGTGGCTAAAATTCTTAGGGAAAAATATGGGGCTGAATATAAATGGAATGAATCTGTTTTTAATTCTAATTAAATTTGCTGAAAATAGAATAAGAACTTAAATTTATATTAATAACTTGATTTTTGGAGGGGGAATCAATGTTTTTAAAAATCTTTTCCTTTTTATCCATTTTAATTTTATTTTTTCAATCTTTCGCTGTTCAGAAAGGGTTGTATGACAACATCAATCAACCGGGAATGAAGTTAGAATTAAAAAATGGGAATTATCGTTTATGGATAAGGTATCAAAACCAGAGTATAGAAGTTCAAGCTGGAACCTATCAGGAAAAAGGTAAAAATATATTTTTTAACCCAGAAACAAGCCAGATAGGAGATTTAACATCTACGGAGGCTGAAATTATTAATAATTGTGAAATAAAATGGGGTCAGGCAGGTGTATTTAAAGCTGTAAACTGTCAAAAATCTATTCCAAAGAAAATTTCCCATTTAAATAAATTTCCTAAAAATTGGAAAATTTTTAAAGCTAAAGAGTATGAAATATTTGCACCTGTTGGCTCTAAAATAACTTTTAAAGATAATAAATTAAAAATAAAATTTAAAAATGCTTATGGTGAAATATTTTACTCAGGAAATCCAGATAAAGATATAAACAAACTTTTAAAGAAATGTAATCAAAGTGTACTTAAAAAGGATAATACCTATTTTTTAATTTGTGGGGATGGTAGTTATTTAGAGATTGTTGAAAAGAAAGGAGAAAAATCATTAATTAGCTATGTTAAATCTAAAACTTTTTCAAATTTAAAGGCTTTATCTATTGCTATTTCTTCTTTCAAATCAGCACTTGCAAAAATGAATATGCCTACATTTAAAAAATGGATTCCAAATGATAGTAGTTTTTCAATTGAAATTCCAGAAGGATGGTATGTAACAGGTGGAACTGCTGATTTTGGTGCAAATGGATATATAAGGATAGTTTCAACACAGTCTAAAGATGGAAAAGCTGGGTTAATTGGGGTTTATTATCCTTTTTATGGTTTTATGCAAACAGCTTACGGTCAAAATGGTATTCCTCCTATGGAACCTGTTAATTACGTTAAATTAAGATTTTTTCAGGATTTAGCTCAACTTTATAGTATTACTTTTGACGATTTAGTTTTTACCCAGTTAAATCTTGATGAGGAGTTTTCAAAAAAATATACACAGCAGGTTAATAACTTAGCAAGAAGTATGCAGGTTCAGGGTCTAAATAATCAATTTAAATTTGTTTACGGAAAAGCTAAATTTACAAAAGAAGGAAAAAGTTTTGATATGGTAATTTTTGGTTTTATTAGTTATTTAGTAATTCCTTTACAGGGGGTTGGTTCTTCATATTATTGGGGACCATCTCCTTTGTATATATGTTTTACAGAAAAGGGAAAAATGAACAATTGGTATCCAGTTTTAAAGAAAATATCAGAAAGCTGGCAGGTTAATTTAGAATGGCTAAAAGGTCATTTACACAAAGCACAGAAAGAAATGCAGAGTACACTGAAACATTACAGAAAAATGTCTGACATGATACATAAAAATGCAGAATACAGGTTGAACTTAGGTGAAAGTACTTATAATGATATTTCAAATACAGAGAATGAGGTATTCTGGGATACTTTTTACGCATTAGGTGGAGAAGAGAGATACGATAATCCACAGACAGGTGAAGAGATAGATGTTCCTATTGGAGCTGATAAATACCTTTATGACAATTACTCTGAAACGTGGGTTGGTATAAATTTAGACCAGCCTGATGCCCTTGATTTAATTAATGAACTTAAAAATAATGGTTTTATTGAGCTTAAAAAACATACGTATTAACTTGTTATTTAAATTGAGAAATATATAATAAATAACCTAAATTTAAAAGAAAGAAGGGTGTCTTGGAAGGAAGAAAAATCGGTGTAGTTTTGTTAAATATGGGTGGTCCAGATAGTTTAGAGGCAATCCAGCCATTTTTATACAATCTTTTTTCTGACCACGACATCATACAGATACCAAAACCTATTCAAAAACCTGTAGCGTGGATTATTTCTAAAACAAGGGCAAAAAAAACAGAAGAGTACTATAAAGTAATGGGAGGAAAATCTCCCCAAAAGGAACAAACAGAAGAACAGGCAAAAGCTCTTCAAAATGTATTAGGAAAAGATTTTAAAGTTGTAGTAGCGATGAGATACTGGCATCCATTTACAGAAGAGGCATTAGAAAAACTAAAAAATGAAAATTTAGAAAAAATAATACTTTTACCTTTATACCCCCAGTACAGTAAAACAACAACAGGCTCTTCATTTAACGAGTTTTTCAGACAGTTTGAAAAATTCAAAAAACAGGGATATTTCAAAGATGTTGAAGTTGTAAAGGTAGAAAGCTATCACAACAATCAAAGATATATAAAAGCAATGGTAGATAACATAAAAGAAAACCTGCCAGATTATAAAGATTATCATTTTCTTTTTTCAGCCCACAGTTTGCCAGAAAAGATAATAAAAGAAGGAGACCCGTACAAAAATCAGATTGAAGAAACAGTTGAATTGATAAAAAACAGTTTCCCAGAGGTTGATTACTCTTTAGCTTACCAGAGCAAAGTCGGACCTGTAAAATGGTTAGAACCAATGACAGATGAAAAGATTATTGAACTTGCCAAAAAAGGAATAAAAAATATAGCTGTTATCCCTGTTGCTTTTGTGTCGGAACATTCAGAAACTCTTTACGAGCTTGACATCCAGTATGGGAAACTTGCAAAAGAACACGGAATAGAAAACTACAAAAGGATACCGACTCTTAAGACACATCCTGAATTTATACAGACATTAAAAGAAATAGTTATTCAAAATTCTTAATTTTTAAAAATTTTATTCAAAATAAAAAGTGCCGATTGTTCTTTTTCCATAGGAGGAATTTCAATACTATTTCCATTTTTAAAAATAATTAATCCTTTATGTTCTTTTTTGCTGAAAACATCAACTGAATTTGCAACAATTACATCTAAATTTTTCCTTTTTAACTTATCTTTTGCATTCTCAACTAAATTTTGACTTTCTGCTGCAAAACCTATTAATATCTGGTTTTCTTTTTTGTTTTTACCTAAAAATTTCAGTATGTCAGGGTTTGGTTCTAACTTTACAACTGGCTTTTCTTTTGATTTTTTTAGTTTTTCCGAACTAAAATCTTTTGGTTTAAAGTCTGCGACAGCAGCATTCATTATTATTACATCTGAATTTTTATATAACCCTTTAACTTTTTTATACATATCTTCAGCAGAAACTACATCTATTTTTTTAACTCCGTAAGGTTTTTTTAAACAGGTTGGGGCAGAAATAAGGATTACATCTCCACCTAAAGCATAGGCTATTTTTGCTAATGAATATCCCATCTGTCCTGAAGAAGCATTTGATATATACCTGATTGGGTCAAAAAATTCTCTTGTTCCACCGGCAGTTATTAACACTTTTTTATTTTTTAAAGGTTTAGGAAGTAGAGCATATAAAACTGCTATTTCAATATCTTCTACTTCAGCAAGCTTTCCTGTTCCTTCTTCACCACAGGCAAGTTCACCTTCACACGGTTCTACAACGATAAAACCTCTATCTTTTAAAATTTCTAAATTTTCTCTTGTTGCTGGATTTTCATACATTTTTGTATTCATTGCAGGGGCAATAACTATTTTTTTGTCAAAGGCGAGGGCAACAGAAGTTAAAAAATTATCTGTCATTCCTATTCTTAATTTTGAAATTGTGTTGGCAGAGGCAGGAGCAATAACAAATACATCAGCCCATCTTCCCCAGTATATATGTTCAAGTCCCGTTTCCCCATCTTTCCAGTCAGACAATACCTGATAGTCTGTCAAAGCTCTAAAAGTTAACTCTCCTACAAATTCCTTTGCTGAAGGGGTCATACAAACTCTAACATCTGCACCTTTTTTTTGAAAATGTCTTACAATTTCACAGGCTTTGTAAGATGCAATAGAACCACTTACCCCAACAAGTATTTTTTTTCCTTTTAAAAGCATTTTTTACCTCAAACTTAATTGGTTGATTTAATTATAATGTTCAAAAGTTTAAATTCAAATTTTCTTTTAAATAAACTTGTTATAATAAAATTCAAAACTGAAGGGGGATAATTTGAAAAAAGATTGGTCAAATTTTAACAATTCAAAACCTTTTACCCTTGGGGTTGAGTTAGAAGTACAGATTGTTGATAATATCAATTATAAACCTGTCAGTAGAGCTGAAACGATTTTTAGCAACATTTCAGAAAAAAATAAAAAATTTATTCACCCTGAACTTTTAAAATCAATGATTGAAATAGTTACCCCTGTTTGTAATTCTTCAGAAGAAGTTATCCATTACATTAAACAGGTTGTTGATGAGATAAGGGAAATAGGTAAGAAAAATAGCTTTGAAATTGTAGCCCTCGGGACACACGCGACAGCAAAAAGAGATGATGTTGAGATTACTTATGATGAACGTTATATGAAATTTTTAGAGGAATTCCAGATTGTTTTAAGGAATTTTTTGATTTATGGACTTCATATTCATGTTGGTTTTCCTTATGGAGAAAGTGCAGTTAAGGCTTTTAATTTTATAAGGGAGTATCTTCCAATTTTCCTTTCAATTTCCACAAGCTCACCATTTTTTGAAGGAGAGTTTACAGGTTTACACTCTTACAGAACAAAAATATTTGAACAGCTTCCAAGGGCTGGGATACCAGACTATTTTGAAAATTACAATCATTTTCAGGATTTAATGAATAAACTTTTTGAAAGTGGAACAATAAACTCTATAAAAGATGTATGGTGGGATTTAAGAATTCACCCAAACTTTGGAACAATAGAACTTAGAATATGTGATGCAATTAATGAAATAGACAGGATTGAATTTCTTGTTGTTTTATTTCAAGGGATGTGTATGTACGCTTTAGATATGAAACCAGAAAATACATTTTTCCAGATTATAAAGCAAAACAAATGGAATGCTGCCAGACATTCTTTAAACGGTAAATTCATAACGAGAAATGGGACAAAGGATTTCCAATCTAAAACTTTTGAGCTTGTGGAAAGGATAAAAAATAGAGGAATATTTAAAGAATTAGGAACAGAAGATAAGATTGATAAACTTATTAAAGTATTGGAAAGGAAACCTATTTCACAGAGGTTAATAGATGTATTTAGCAGAACCCAAAACTTTGCAGAAGTTGAAAAACTTGGAATTTTAAAATAAGAGAGGAATTAATTGAAAGGAGTTATAGCAGCAGGAGATAAATTAACTGCACAGGCAGGGGCAGAAATACTAAAATCTGGAGGAAATGCTTTTGATGCAGCAATAGCTTCAATACTAACTGCACATCTCACAGAACCTGCACTGACAAGTTTAGGTGGCGGTGGTTTTTTACTTGCATACGAAAAAGGTTCAGAACCTATACTTTACGATTTCTTCGTTGATGTTCCACCTAAAAGAATTGAAAATCCAGATTTTTATCCAATTTATGTAGATTTTGGAGACACAATTCAGGAATTTCATATTGGTTGCGGTTCTGTGGCAGTTCCCGGAATGGTTGCTGGTATATACAGGGTTCATCAGGAAAAAGGAAAACTTCCATTAAAAGAAATAATAAAACCTGCCGTTAGTCTGGCAAGGAATGGATTTTATTTTTCTAAAATGCAGGCGTCATTCATAAAACTCCTTGAACCGATTTTTACGGCAACAGAAGAATCAAGAAAACTTTATACTGTAAATGGAAATATTATAGATGAAACAACACTTTTTAAAAATCCAGATTAT
>JALSSE010000377.1 GCA_026984415.1 Hydrogenothermaceae bacterium
TATTACAGATAAAATTTGAAAAAATGTTGTTGCTTTCCCAAGGATTGAAGGTCTGACCTCAAGGTAGCCTTTCATATGCTGAATTAAAAAACTACCAAATAAAATATAAATATCTCTACTTATTACTATAACAACAAACCAGAATGGAAATTTAACAGGAAGGTCAGAAGTATAAATAAAAACAAAAGCACTGATTAATAAGGCTTTGTCAGCAATCGGGTCAAGTATTTTTCCAAGCCTTGTAATTTCATTTCTTTTTCTTGCTATATATCCGTCTAACGCATCAGAAACACCAGCTATAAAAAAAGTTATAAGTGCATAAAATGGTTTGTTATAACCTATAAAAATTACAAAAACGGGAATTAAAAATATTCTTAAAATAGTTATTTTATTAGCAAGTCCCATTTTTTATTTTCTCAATTATTTTTGTTGTTGATACATCGTAAACAAAATCTATTGTTTTTACTTCTCCCCCGTAAGATTTTACAAAATCAGCACCGACAATATTTTCTATCTTCCAGTCTCCACCTTTTACAAGGACATCTGGCTTTATTTCTTTAATTAACCTTTCTGGGGTGTCTTCATTAAAAACAACAACCAAATCAACAGGCTTAAGAGCCTCTAAAACCCTTTTCCTGTTTTCCTGTGTGTTTATAGGTCTGCACTTTCCTTTTATCCTTCTAATAGAGTCATCGCTATTCATTCCAACAACTAAGAAATCTCCTAAAGCCTTTGCCTTTTCTAAATAATCAACGTGTCCAGCATGGATAATATCAAAACATCCATTTGTAAAAACTATTTTTTTACCTTCTTTTTTTGCTTCTTCAATAATTTTTAAATAGTCCATTCTCAACCTCTTATATTTTTTTCTGTAGGTAATATAATCAAATAACCTAAAAAGAAAACAGGGAACATTGATATTAAAAATAAATAATTTTTGTTAATAATTGCAAGGAAAAAACCAATTAGAAGTGGAATTTGCCCTATAATTGAAAATTTAATAAGATTTTTTTTATTTAAAAACCTTTCTTTTCTTTTAAAAAAATAGAGAACCGCAGGGACAACACTTCCAAAAACAAATAGAACCTCATCAAAAAAGGAGATTTCAAATTTTTTCGTGTTTTTTCCTAAAACAAGGATAACAACTGCAAAGTATAAAAATGAGGAAAACAAAAATCCAAAATAAATCTGCCTGAGTTTAAGTAAATTTTCCACCAACTACCCTTTCTTCTTTTCTTTTAAACTATTTTCAACCTTTTCAACAATTTCATCAAACTCTTTTATCAATTTTTTTGCAAAAGGTGTAAGTTTTGCACCACCACCACCAGCACCGCCAATATGGGTTTCAACTAACTTTTTTCCTAATCTTTCTTCCATAGCCTTCAAAAAACTCCAGGCTTTTTTATAAGATAAACCTATTTCCTTTGCCGCCTTGGAAATTGAGCCGTGTTTTTCAATAGCCTTAAGTAATTTTTCTCTCCCTAAACCCATAACAATTTCTTCATCTTTTTCAAGCCATACTTTAAATTTTATTTTGTATTTCAACTTAACCCCCTAAATACCATTTTTTTATGTATTCTCCAAAGAAAATGTAAATAATAGAGGCAGTAGCTAAAAAAGGTCCAAAAGGTATCTGAAAAGTTCCTTTATTTTCCTTTTTTGCTAAAACTGAATAAGTTATCCCAACAACTGCCCCTAAAAAAGAACCAGCAAAAATAGTAAAAAGAGCC
>JALSSE010000378.1 GCA_026984415.1 Hydrogenothermaceae bacterium
TTATTTTTGAAATAAAGACCAATTCCTTTTAAATCAATTTTTAGTAGGTTTTTTATCTGTTTAAGATAAAAAGGAAATTCTTTAATCTTTTTTGGGAAAATGAGTTTCATTAAAGTTTCATTTTTTGAAGATGAAAAAAAGTGTATCTCTAACGGGCTGGATTTCATTTTAAAAAGTATGTTTTTTAGATTAGGCGGCAATCTGTATAAATCTTCTTTTAATAATATACATTCATCTATGTCAGTAACTTCATTTGAACTTTTTTTGTAAAAGCCAATTTCTTCACCTTTTATCTTAAACTGAACCCTGTTCCTGTAAAAAAACTGCCTTTTTGATGGAATTACCTCTATATTTTCTAATTTGATTTTTCCTATTCTTTCAATTAGTTCTAAAAATATTTCTTTTTTAATATTTAACTGTTCTTCATACGGAATGTGCTGGTAATCACAACCTCCACAAATAGAAAAATATTTACATTCTGGTTTTATTCTTATTGGATTTGGTTTGATGATTTCTAAAGGAAATGCTTCTGAAAAATTCTTTTTTTCTTTTATTACTTTTATTTTTACTATTTCCTCTGGTAAAACAAAAGGAACAAAGTAAACTTTATTCTCTATTCTGCCTATTCCTTTTCCGCCGTAAACTAATTTTTGTATTTTTAATTCCATTTTTTTCCTTTAAATTGTATTAAAATATTTTAAATTATTTCTGGGAGGTAAAGCTATGGCTCTTTTAGAATCTTTAAATATTCCACTTGGAACAAAAATGCCTGATTTCCGGTTAGAAGACCCATACGGAAATTTATACAAAAGTGATGAACTTTACGGGGAAAAAGGACTCCTTGTAATCTTCACATGCAACCACTGTCCTTATGCGATAGCTGTATGGCCGAGGGTTGTTAGACTTGCAAAATATGCAAGGGAATTAGGGATTAATACTGTTGCAATAAATCCAAATGCACCAAACCCTGACTATCCTGAGGATTCAGTAGAAAAAATGAAAGAAAAAATAAAGGAATGGGGAATAGATTTTCCTTATCTTGTTGATAAAACTCAAGATGTTGCTAAATCTTTTAAAGCCCAGTGTACACCTGATATTTATCTTTTTGATAAGGAACACAGACTTGTTTATCACGGAAGAATAGATGATAACTGGAAAGATGAATCAAAAGTAGAAAAAGAAGAATTGAAGGAAGCAATTACAAAACTTTCTAAAGGAGAAAGTATATCAGAAGTACAGTATCCTTCTATGGGCTGTTCTATTAAATGGCTTTAATTTAGCTGTTTTTTATCTGAATTTTTATTTGTCTGGCTTCCGTAATTAAGATAAAATTCTTTAAACTGTTCTGCGGGGATAGGTTTGGAAAAGTAGTATCCCTGAGCTATTCTACACCCCATTTCTTTTAAAATTTCTAACTGTTCTTTTGTTTCAACGCCTTCTGCAATTGTTTCTTTGTTAAAGTTTGTGGCTAAATCAATTATAGTTTTTGCTATTGTAAGGTCCTCTTTATCGTATGGAATGTCTCTAATAAAAGCCCTGTCTATTTTTAAAGCGTAAACAGGTAATTTTTTAAGATAAACAAGTGATGAGTATCCAGTACCAAAATCATCTATTGAAAATTTAATGTTGTATTCTTCAAGTTGGTTAAATACATCTCTGACATACTCTATATTTTCCATAAGTGCAGTTTCTGTTATTTCAAGCTCTAAAAATTGAGAAACACATTT
>JALSSE010000379.1 GCA_026984415.1 Hydrogenothermaceae bacterium
ATAGAAATTATAAATGACCCTGTAGAAGCAGTTAAAGATGCAGATATACTTTATACAGATGTATGGGTTAGTATGGGTCAGGAAAATGATAAATCCAAAAAAAATGTATTTGATGGCTTTGCAATAGATAAAAATCTTTTATCATATGCCAATAAAAATGCTATCGTTATGCACTGTTTACCTGCACACAAAGGAGAAGAAATATCAGAAGAAGTTTTTGAACAATTTGCAGATGTTATTTTTGAAGAAGCTGAAAACAGATTACACGCCCAAAAATCTTTAATGAGTTTCTTATTTAAAAACTAAACAGGAGGTCTGAAATGTCAGAACAACCAAAAAAGAAAAAAAAGGTAGTTTATAGAAGACATGATAGAAATGAAATACCTCTTTTACCTGCAGAAGTAAGAAAACATACATTTAAGGAATATATGCTTGGATATGGTCATACTGCTGCAGAAGATGAGGCAGATAGATGTATTTTATGTAAAAAAGCTCCCTGTACCCCATCTTGCCCTGTAAACTCTGAGATGGAAAAATGGATTGAAGAAATTCAAAAAGAAAATGTATGGGAAGCTTACAAAATCCTTAGAAGGAACAATCCATTTAGCTCTGTTTGTGGTAGAGTTTGTCCACAGGAAAGGCTTTGTGAAAGTACGTGTGTATTAACATTCAAAGATAACGGACAATCAGTTGGAATTGGTGGACTTGAAAGATTTGTAGGTGATTCTATAAGAATGGCTGGTATTGAATGGTTAGACGATAAAGAACCACCTACAGGAAAAAAAGTTGCAGTTATTGGAGCTGGACCTGCAGGTTTAGCAAACGCATTCTTTTTAGCAAGAAAAGGACACGAAGTAACTGTTTATGAAGCTTTACCTTTTGTAGGTGGAGTTATGAGATATGGAATTCCTTCAGCAAGATTAGATAGAAGAGCCCTTGATTTTGAAATTGAATTAATAAAAAAATTAGGGGTTGATATAAAAACTGGAGTAAAAGTTGGACAGGACATCACAATAGATGAATTAAGACAGCAGTACGATGCTATTTTCATAGGTGTTGGTTCTGGTAGAGGAAAGAAAATGGGTATCCCCGGAGAAGATTTAAAAGGTGTTTACACTGCTATTGGATACCTTATGAAAGTAAATACAGATTATATAGACCCAATGCTTGCTCCAGAATCAGAAGTTGAATTACCAAGAAATAAAAGGGTAGCTGTTATTGGTGGTGGATTTACCGCTGTTGACTGTGTAATTACAGCCATAAGATTAGAAAACGAAGTACACCTTGTATATAGAAGAACAAGGGAAACATCTTCAGCAAGGGATGAAGAATGGGACCACATAGCAGATGAAGGTGCAATTCTCCACTGGTTAACACAACCAATAGAAGTTTTAGGAAATGAAAATGGAGAAGTTGTAGGATTAAAATGTATAAAAATGGAGCTTGTTCCTGATGAGAAAGGTGGGAGACCAAGACCAAAACCTGTGGAAGGTTCAGAACATATAATTGAATGTGATGCTGTTATTATGGCAGTAGGTCAGGGAGATAATCCTCTTGCATATAAAGACGTAGAAGGACTTGCAATAGATAAATGGAATAATCTTTCAACTGTTGACGAAGGGTACAGAACAAATATTGAAGGGATTTTTGCAGGTGGAGATGTTGTTAACGGTGGTGATACAGTTGTTACAGCTATTAAGCATGGAAAAGAGGCTGCAAAA
>JALSSE010000380.1 GCA_026984415.1 Hydrogenothermaceae bacterium
ATTTCAGGTTAACATCTTTTTCTCTTAGTCCATTTCTAACTGCACCAGGGTCATGTCCACCGTGTCCCGGGTCTATAACAATCACCTTTTTTTCGTATTTCTGTAATTTTCCTAATTCTTTTATTAAAGGAATTTCTTTACCTTTAATTATTGCAGCTATTGGGTCAGTAAATCTGTTTTCATCTGCTAAACTGATTTTTTCCTGAATTTTTTTCTCAGGATTATCATTTTTTGCAATAATGTTTTTAATTGGGTCTTCTTCTTTAAAAATATTGTTTTTTGGTTTCGGAGATTTTTTTATTTTATTAGCAAATTTAAGTTTCTTTTTTAAATTTTTTTTATTCCATATATCTATTATTATTCTGTAAGGGTTTGAAAGGGTAAAAATCTGGTAGTTCACATTTTTTTTGAACTCTAAAATAACTTTTAAATCATCATAACTTTTTATAATTTCAAAATCCTGAATGAATTCTGGTTTTTTAAGTTTAGGATTTCTTTCTAATACTGGATTTACCTGCTTATTTATTTTCAGTATAAGCATTGAAGGATTTTCAAAAGATATCCTGTCAAAGTCAAGTTTTTCATCAGATTCTATAACAACTCTATAAAACTTTCCGTGATTTCCTGTCCTTATAGTTAATCCAAAAGAAAAACTAATCGAAATGCATATAGAAAATATAATAAGTATAAATTTATTCATACAGTATTCCTTAAGTTTATAATTATAATATTACTTTCGTATAATTTTAATAAAAAAATAGGGAGTTGTCACTTTGAGATTAGGAGTAAACATTGACCATATAGCTACACTTAGAGAAGCAAGAAAAACTGACGAACCTGACCCTGTAAAAGGGGCTATCATTGCAGTTCAGTCTGGAGCTGACCAGATAACACTCCACCTGAGGGAAGATAGAAGGCATATACAGGATGAAGACCTTTTTAAAATAAGATGTACAATTAAAGATGTACCTGTAAATTTAGAAATGGCTTCCACCGAAGAGATGAAAATAATAGCTACAAGTGTAAAACCTGATACTGTAACCCTCGTACCTGAGAGAAGAGAGGAATTAACAACTGAAGGGGGACTAAACGTATATGCAAATAAAGATTATTTAAAAGATTTTATTAAAGAAATAAAAGACAGTGGAATTAAAGTTAGCCTTTTTATAGACCCTGAAAAAGAACAGATAGAAGTATCAAAAGAAATTGGGGCAGATGCAATAGAATTACACACAGGGGAATATGCAAACAAAAAGGATATCCAATCTGCTAAAAAAGAAGTAGAAAGGATAAAAGAAGCTGCAAAATTTGGAAGAAGTTTAGGGCTTGAAGTGGTTGCAGGACACGGATTAACTTATAATAATGTTAAACCTATTGCTGCAATAGAGGAAATAGAAGAGTTAAATATTGGACATTCAATCATAGCTAACTCAATATTTTGGGGGCTTTCAACAGCAGTTAAAAGAATGAAAAGATTAATGTTAGAAGCAAGAGAAATAAAAAATAAGGAGTAAGTTTATGTGTGGAATTATTGGATATGTTGGAGATAGGAAAGCAGTCCCTGTTCTTCTATACGGACTCCAGAGATTAGAATACAGAGGTTATGATTCTGCAGGAATTGCAGTAATAGATAAAGAAAAAAATAAGATAATAGTTGAAAAACAGGTTGGAAAAATAAAAGATTTACAGGAATTCCTGTGGAACAAAAAAATT
>JALSSE010000381.1 GCA_026984415.1 Hydrogenothermaceae bacterium
CAGAGACAGGGGAGCTTTAACTGGTGAAAGTTTTTATTTCTGGGGAAAACAAAATAAACACTACGCCCTCTACAATATAAAAACTGGTGAAAAGCTCACACCTGATTTTAAATCTTCTGTACTTGCCGGAGCAGTTTTAGGAAGGGGAAACTTTGTAGTAGGGAGTTTTGGAGAAGAAATATTCTTTATATACGATATTGACAGTAAAAAAATCGTTTCCCCAGAATTTGATGAAGACAAACTTATTGAGATACTAAAACACGGAGACCTTGACAAAGCATTAAAAGAACTTATAGAAGAAAAAGTATAATTATGAATTAGGTCTCTCTATATTTTTTTCATATATTCTTTTTTCTTTTGCACTTAATATATTTGCTATAAATGTGTAAATCTCTTTCCATGCTTCCCTTTCTGCATATGTAAGATTACATACTTCAGTAATTGCTTTCATAAATGCCTCACCAAAAAGCTTATAATGTTCTGGCTGAACTTTTTTAGCAACGTGCTTTTGAACAACATCATTAATATCATTTTCAAGAACTTCCATATTTTCAATATTCTCAATAAATCTTCTTATTAAATTTGCCTGTTTCTTTGCAATTTCATCAACTTCTAAACCAAACATTTCTTTTAATTCAGGACTTTTTTCAAAAAGGGTTAAGTAAAGTTTTTTCATAACTTCATCTAACTTGTTTTTAGCACGGGGATAAGATGTTTGTACAATATGTACACTCTCCTCTGAAAGCTTTGCTACCATTCTTCTTTTTGCTTTTATGTATACAGAAGAAAATTTAAGGTCTGGTTCTTTTGATATAGGGTCTAAAGCATCTGAAACAACAATATTTGTAGGGAAATGATAAATAAGTCCATATCCAAATGGAGCAAAAGCAACACCTTTTTTAATATCACCTATTATAGCTTTAATATAAATTTTACCTCTTCTTGATTGTACATTTATATAATCACCATCAATAATTCCAAGTTCATAAGCATCATCTTCATTTAGCATTATAAAAGGTTCCTCTTCACCTTTTATTAATTCAAGGGCTTTACCTGTCCTTGTCATTGTATGCCACTGTTTCTTTGTTCTTCCTGTTGTAAGTATAAAACTAAAAGGATACTCTACTTTATCAGCAGGTTGCTGGAAAACTGCTGGATTAAACTTTGCTTTACCTGTTTCAGTTGGAAATTTTTTATCTTTGTAAAGCCATTTTCCACCCCACTGTTTCGGTAAATCCTCATAGTTCCACGTAGATATATCACATAATCTACCTTCTGTTGTTTTTTTATATTCATCAAAAATATCTCTACTATCTTTATAAGAAAACTCTGAACCCCATCCTAACTTATCTGCCACAAGACAGAATATTTCCCAGTCGTGTTTTGCATTTTTAGGTGGATTTCTAAAAGATTGGTTATAGGTTATTGTTCTATCTGAACCTGTCATAACCCCTTCTTTTTCTCCCCATTGTGTAGCTGGAAGTACAAGGTTTGCATAGTCCATAGTGTCTGAAAGGTAAGCATCCTGAACAATAACAAATGTATTTCTTAATGCTCTCCAGAACTTGTTTAAATTTGGTACTGTCACCACAGGATTAGTACACACAACCCAGAAAAGATTAATTTCATCTTTTATCATTTTATCTATTGCTTCAACTATTGTCATCCCCGGTTTTTGCTGAATGCTTCCTTCTGGAATATTCCAGAA
>JALSSE010000382.1 GCA_026984415.1 Hydrogenothermaceae bacterium
CAGTATCAAAACAATTTTAGATGAGATTAAAAAATATGCCCCTGAGATAAATAATCTTTTAGAAGGAAAAACATTTGAAGAAGTTGTGATGAATTTTGGAGATATGCCTGACATATCAATTGATTACGCAGTAATGGAAAAAACAGATAAAGCAGTTGTTTTACCTTTAGATATAATGTGGTCTGACGTTGGTTCTTGGGACAGTGTTTATGAAGTTTTAGAAAAAGATGAAAATAAAAATGTAAAAATTGGAAATGTTATTGACATTGATACAAAAAATTCATTAATAATGGGAGACGAAAGGTTAATAGCAACTATTGGTTTAGATGACGTGATAGTAGTTGAAACTCCTGATGCAATTGTTATTGCTAAAAAAGGAGAAGGGCAAAAAATTAAAAATCTTGTAAACATTCTAAAAGAAAACGAAGGAACAAAACATTTAACAGAATTCCATACTACTGTTTATAGACCATGGGGTTGCTATACAGAGTTGGAAAAAGGAGAAAGATACAGAATAAAGAGAATAACAGTTCAACCAGGGGAAAAGCTCAGCCTCCAGATGCACCACCACAGGAGCGAACACTGGATAGTTGTAAAAGGAACAGCAAAGGTTGTTTTAGAAGATAAAGAAGGAAACCTTAAAGAGTTTTATATACATGAAAATGAAAGTACTTACGTTCCTAAAACTACAAAGCACAGGCTAATGAATCCGGGGAAAATACCCCTTGAGATAATAGAAGTACAGGTTGGAGAATACGTTGAAGAAGACGATATAAAAAGATTTGACGATATATACAAAAGGGTTTAAATAGTAAACTCTTCCCCTAAGAATATTTTTCTTACAAGGGGGTCCTGAACTATTTCTTCAGGGGTACCTTCGCTTATGACTTTTCCGTGGGCTATGATGTAAGCCCTGTCTGTAATTTTTAACGTTTCTCTAACATTGTGGTCTGTAATAATAACCCCAATATCCCTGTGTATCAGCTCTAAAATAAGGTGATTTATATCCTGAACAGAAACAGGGTCAACCCCTGCAAAAGGTTCATCTAAAAGTAGAAAAGAAGGATTTATAATCAAACTCCTTGCAATTTCTAACCTTCTTCTCTGTCCACCTGAAAGTGTGTAAGCCTTCTGGTCTTTTAAATCATAAATATTAAATTCTTCAAGTAAATCTTTTGCCTTTTGGTTTATCTGTACTCTATCTAAATTTTGGAATTCTAAAAATATTACGAGGTTATCCCACACTGTTAAGTCTTTAAAAATAGAAGCTTCCTGAGGTAAAAAGGAAATTCCTTTTCTTGCCCTTTCATAAACAGGTAAATCAGTTATTTTTTCTCCATTTAAAAAAATATCCCCATCGTCAGGTTCTATAAAACCTAAAAGTGTTTTAAATGTTGTTGTTTTACCAGCCCCGTTTGGACCCAATAAACCAACAATTTCCCCTTCCTGAACGTAAAGGGAGACATCTTCCAGTACCTTTTTTTCTTTAAAACTCTTTTTTATATGCTCAACTTCAAGTTTAGCTAATTCTGTAGCCATTATTTACCTGACACTGCCTCTGCTTTATAATTTGCGAAAAATTTCTTTATATTTTTTACAGCCTGTCTAATCCTTTTTTCGTTCTCAACTACTGCAAACCTTACAAAACCTTCCCCGTGTTCTCCAAACCCAACCCCGGGAGCAACAGCAACCTTAGCTTCA
>JALSSE010000383.1 GCA_026984415.1 Hydrogenothermaceae bacterium
TATTAAATAGCAATATAATTAACGCAATGAAATGTTTTCTTATAGGCATCAAATGATGATTGTGTTGTACACTCCAAAGTTAAACAATTATCTTTAAATATAGCATTTAGATATGCACATTTTTTTATCATACTTTATTCAAGTGGTAAGCCCATTTGTTTCATTTTAAATCCTTGCTCATTTGCAAACCTTGAAAGTTGTTAAAAACCTTCAAGGATATGTTTTTTATCTAATTGACTTTATGGACAAATTATATATTCATCTTCACACCTCCTTTTACACAAACAATTCCACTTCCTCATAAAGTTTAGGAATATGTGTTTTCCAATAGTATTTATCTTGTACTTTAACCCTAAAAGCATCGGCGGCAGTAGGTTCACCGTGTACTAAAAATACGGTTTCGGGCTTATTTTTTATTTCGCTTAACCATTCTAATAGTTCTGCTTGGTCGGCGTGGGCTGAAAGACTGTGAATACTTTCCACTTTTGCATTTACAGGATAGTATTTGCCAAAAAATTTGATTTCTTTTGCCCCTTCCAGCAGTTGTCGTCCACGTGTTCCTTCGGCTTGGTATCCAACTAAAATCACGATTGTTTCGGGTTCGTCAATCAGTTGTTTCAGGTATGTCAATACCCTTCCGCCCGTTACCATACCACTTCCGGCAATCACAATTTTAGATTTTTTTGTATCTATCGTTTCCCAAGTTTCCTTGTACGATGTTACGATATTTATTTTTTTCATCATTTGCCTGAATTCGTTCATCGGCAGTTTATGCCATTGCGGAAAACTTTCAAACACACTGATAACGCGGTTACCCATTGGACTATCTACATAAATGGAAATGGGTGGTATTTCATCATTTTTTTGATATTTCCAAAGCAAAAACATCAAAACTTGCAGGCGTTCTATGGCAAAACTCGGAATGATGATATTCCCGTGATTGTGTAGGGCTTCAATGATTTCTTCTTCAAACATATTTTCTAAATCTTCCTTAGGGTGTAATCGGTTACCGTAGGTGGTTTCTATGAAAACAAAATCTGCTTTTTCAGGTTTTTTTGGGGCTTCGAGTAGCAAATCATTGAAACGCCCAATATCCCCTGAAAAGACAAAACGTTTACCATAAATATCTAGTTCAATAAACGTAGCGCCAATAATATGACCATTAAAATTAAACTTTGCTTTGATGTTATCGGATAGCCTAATCCATTCGCCTTCGTCAACAGAGTTGAAATATTTCAAAGTTTCTTCGGCTTCTTTAACCGTGTAAAAAGGTTCGGGGTTATCATGTTTACTAAACCCTTCTTCCTTGGCTCGTTTTGCATCTTCTTCATGAATTTTTCCACTGTCTTTCAAAACAATTTCCGTAATGGCAAGCGTGGGTTCTGTTCCTAATATTGTACCTTCAAAACCTTCTTTTAATAATCTGGGTAAAAACCCTACGTGGTCGAGGTGTCCATGCGTTAATAAAACATAATCAACGGATTTTACATCGATGGGTAAGGGCTCCCAATTTCTTTCTCTTAATTCTTTTAAACCTTGAAACATTCCGCAATCTATCAATATTGTTTTTTCGGATGTTTCAATCATATATTTTGAACCGGTTACTGTTCCGGCTGCACCTAAAAATTTAACTTTTACCTTTGTTTTCATCTAAATTATTTTTGTGGTTACATAATTCTTGTATCTCATTT
>JALSSE010000384.1 GCA_026984415.1 Hydrogenothermaceae bacterium
TCCAAATAAATGTGATAGATAAGCAAAAAGTAATATAAGTGCTATAATACTTGAAGGAATAAAACCATCTGCTTTTTTTAAATACCTGTCGTAAACGTGTATCAACTTTGAAATCAGATTTGCAAGGACAGGGGCAATAGTGAAAAAAACAGCAATCAGTAATAAAATCCTTCCTGTTGTGTAAAGATTAATTTCCCCTGTTATAACAAAATCGTAAATCATTACAAGAAGTACAACACCGATAATATCATCAATAACAGCTGCACCAATTACAATCTGGGCAACAGATGTCCTGTGTTTACCAATATCTTTTAAAGCTCTAATAGTGATTCCAATACTTGTTGCCGTTAATGTTCCACCAATAAAAAGGGATATTAAGATAGGAAGTTCTAAAAAGTAATGGCTTACTCCATAACCAAATACAAAAGGGATTATTGCTCCAACAACTGCAACAATTACAGAACGAACCCCAGCATCTTTTAATTTTTTAACATCTGTTTCTAAACCAACTTCAAAAAGGAGTAAAATAATACCAATTTCAGCTAAAATTTTAAGAATTTGATTCGGCTCTACAAAATGTAAAAAACTTGGTCCAATTAAAATCCCTGCAAAAACTTCTCCTAAAACAGGTGGGAGTTTTAGATAGGCGAAAAGTTCCCCGAAAATTTTTGCACTGACTAAAACAAGAAAAAGGATAAGGAAAAATTCGTGGACGTTTATCTCCATTAAAGATTTACTCTTCAGGTTTTTGTTTTTCTATCTCTTCTATAGTTTTCTCAAAATCCTTTAAATCTTTAAATTCATTGTAAACAGATTTAAATCTTACATAGGCAATTGGGTCTAATCTTTTCAAATGCTGCTGTACAAGGTCTCCAATTTCTGTACTGTCAACAATAAGTTTTCCTTCTTCAAGAAGGTATTTTTCTATTTCATCTGCTATATTCTGTATCTGTTTATCAGATATTGGTCTATTTTTAGAGGCTAACTTTATACCTTTCATTATTTTTTCTTTTTTAAATGGTTCAGTATGTCCATCTTTTTTCTTAACTATAATCTTCTCTTCTTCAAATCTTTCATAGGTTGTAAACCTATAACCACATTCAAGACACTCTCTTCTCCTTCTTATCACAGTTCCATCTTTTGACTGTCTCGTATCAACAACCTTATCATTTAAAGAGCCACATTTTGGGCATTTCATTATCTTTTATCACTCCTTTTTAGGTTCGATGTATCCCAAACCATAGTAGTTAAACTGTCCCTGTATTTTGTGCTGTTTATTTAGGTAAAATTTTGAAATCATATCAATGTAAGAATCTTCTTTTAAATACATATAATATTCAAGTAATGCTTCGTTAAATTTCAACCATAATCCGTGGGGCTTAATTTTTATATCTGGAAAAGTTTCCAGTATTGCCTGAAAATACTCTTTAATTTCTTCTTTATTTTCCAATTTAAAATCGTTTTTGTCAGGGAAAACATCTTTTATTTTCTGGTCAAATATCTCTGGCTGTTCTGCATAAGTTTCCATAATGATATTTATATCGTGTTTATTCCAGCCTTCTATCCATTTATCTATAGTTATTTGAACTGGTGATTTTTCAGTTTTATTCTCACCCATCTATTTCTCCTTTATTTAAGTAATTTAAAACAATCATCAGCTTTATTTAACGTTTCTTCTATATCTTT
>JALSSE010000385.1 GCA_026984415.1 Hydrogenothermaceae bacterium
GCTGTACAGGTTGGGTGTTTAGGAACTTTACACGCCTCTATCATATTTGAAGGTAAAAGAGCCCATTCTGCAAGACCATGGCAAGGTGAAAATGCTATACACAAAGCAGCAGAATTTTTAAACAGACTGGCAAATGTGGGAATAAAAGAATACGATTTTGAAGGAATGAAATACTTTGAAGTTATGAATGCTACAATGGTAGATTTTTCAGGGGGAAGGAACATTATTCCAGATAGATTTGTTATAAATGTAAACTATAGATTTGCCCCTAATAAATCAATTGAAGAGGCAAAAGAAGAGGTTTTAAAACTTGTAAATGGTGAAGCAAAAGTTGAATTTACTGACCTCTGTCCTTCTGGAAATGTTTGTATCTACAACCCTATATTAGGTGAATTAATAGAAAAATTTAATTTAAAAGTAGAAGCAAAACAGGCATGGACAGATGTTGCGAGGTTAAGTATCCACGGGATTGATGCAGTAAATTTTGGACCTGGGGAGCAGGCACAGGCACATCAAAAAAATGAATACATCCCGATAAAAAATTTAGAAGAGAATTTTAATATTTTTAAAGATTTTATATCCTCGGAAGTTTATTCAACTGCAAAAGATTAAGTTTTCAAAATTTCATCTAAAATTTCTTCAACATCTTTTAAATATCCTTTCCTTATTTCATCAGAAACATAAGGAACGGCAAAAAATAGTTTATGTTTTAAAACTTCCATTCCACAAAACTCAAAAGTGCCACCAATTGTTTTGTGTAAACATGGACAAATTCCTGCACTTTCACACTGGTCTTTTGTTTCTCCTAATGTATTAAAAATTACAACTTTTTTATCTGTCAGAAGGGGTTTTATCTGATTATCAACCTGTGCATATGCAAAACCATAAGAAAATACCCTGTCTATGTATCCTTTCAAAATTGCAGGCATAGAATACCACCATATAGGATGTATAAAAATAACAGTATCTGCCTGTTTTATAAATTCCTGTTCTTTTTTAACATCATCTAAATAACCACCTTTTTGCATTGCAATAAAATCATCCGGTTTCAAAATTGGGTCAAAACCTAAAGAGTATAAATCACGGGTTTCAAATGTTTTTCCATTTTCAGATAACTTTTTTTCAATAGTTTCTTTTATCGCATGGTTAAAACTTTTTGGATTTGGATGGGCATAAACGATTAGGCAATCCATAACTTTACCTCCTAATAGATAAATATCAGGAACATTTTTCCAAAAATCAATATTTTTCCAAAATAGAATTTACAGCAAAATTCCACCCTTTACTTCCTGAATAAGGCGCCTTTATTAGATTTGGAAGTTCTATATTTTCATAACTTCCATCTATTTTTCTTATTAACACAGGAATATTTACTTTCTTCAACATTGGTATGTCGTTCTGACTATCACCTAAAGCAACAGAAATTATTTCTTTTTTCAGATTTTCTTTGAAAACTTTTATAGTAATCTCAACGGCTTTTCCTTTATCCTGTTTTTCTCCAATAAAATGGTAAAATCTTCCCCCTTTTGTTATTTTTATTCCTTCTTCCATGGCTAATCTTTGTAGTTGTGGAATTTTTGACTCATCTTCTATTAAAAAAGGTTCTGTAAACTCCCTTTCTTTAGCAAGTTTTGCTTTTTCATAAGGTAATCCCGTATATTCCATTACTTCTTCAACTGTC
>JALSSE010000386.1 GCA_026984415.1 Hydrogenothermaceae bacterium
ACATAGTCGTTGTAAAGGTGGGCTTGTAGATAGGGCTGGGTTTGGGAGGTAATGTTTGAACTGAACGATAATTTTCCCGTAGGGTAAATTATTGGCCATCTCGTACTTGTTAGACTTTTAATATACTTCTTTTCTGTGAGCAATTCTGATAAGAGTTATTACCAAAATATCATTTTCCTTTAAATAAACAATTCTGTAATTTCCAGCTCTTTTTCTAAACTTACCTTTGTGTTTCCCTTTTAGAGCTTTGTCTGATGTGAAAACACCTGATTCCAAATCTTTAATTTTAGAGAATACAAGTTTTTGATTTTCTGAATCTATTTTTTCTAATTCTTTAAAAGTAGCTTTTGGAATGATTACTTTAAACATTAACTAAGACCTAGTTGCTTAGCTACCTCTTCAAGAGAATAGACTTCAGTCTTATCTGCTTTTAGTTCATCTATTCTTTTGTCTGAAATCATTTCATCTAAAGTGTCAAAGTATGTACTAACTGCTTTTTCAATAATAAAAGTTCTTGAACGCTCCAACTCATGAGCATAAGAATCTAAATCAGCTAATAATGATTCATCCATACGAATATTAATCGCTTTTTTCATAATGTATCCTTTTGTATCTACATTATACTACAATAGTTTATATATTTCAATGGGAGTCTAACGGTTGAACTGAACGATAATTTTCCCGCGAGGGTAAATTATTCGTTCCTGTGTTTTGTTAGCAATTTATGCGGCTACTTCATACTTTCTAATATCTACTTCTACACCATTTTTAACTATAGCTCTTGCTTTTTTTAGTAACTCTTTTGTGGTAGCTTCGTCAATATATTTTTCTCCACAATTATCACAGATATGAGCTGGAACTTCTTTAAATACGATTGTAGAACTGTTTTTTTCCAAAGTAACAGTTGTAGTTCCTTCTTTTGTTTCTCCATGTTTGCAAATGACACATTTCATCTTTTTATCCTTTTTTTAAAGTCGCTACTCCATTTTTCTTTATCTGGATAGTAAGCAGTAATAACTATCGTTTCATTAGCTTCTTTATTTATAGCAAAAACTACATGAAGAGGTTTACCATCAAAATATTTCAATGTTAGATATGAAGGATATGGCTTATCATCAAGATATTCTTCAATAATTTCTCCGTTTTTTATAGTATTTTCAACATCTTCTTCAAAGATATCCCTTTCAAACATTCTTTGGATAGCATGTTCTCGGTATATAAATATCAATGTAGCCTCTTTTTTTCAGTTTTTACAATTATATTATAGCAAAATTTTATTCTTCTTTTAAATTTAAAAACTCATCACTTGTCATACTAGGTATAAACTCTTGAATATCATATCTTGCTAGATTATTTATTTTAAATGGGTCTTGTTCTAAAATTTCTTCTAACTTCTGAATATTTTCAACCTTTGAAAATATAATTCCACCTGTTCTTAGTATTTTCCTGCCTGATGCAATAAAATTACCTTTTTCATATTGATTTTGTAAGTATTCAATATGTTTAGGCAACAATTTATCTACTTCTTGTAAATCCACTATATAAGTTAATGATATTATAAACATCTGTATCCTTTTGCTAACGCCTTGCTCAGCGGCATTCAAAACTGTGTGGTTTTGTGCAAAAATGGAGCGAAGCGTAATGCACAAAAGCCGCGCAGTTTTGAATGTC
>JALSSE010000387.1 GCA_026984415.1 Hydrogenothermaceae bacterium
TGCTGAAAAAATAGGAGCTGACGTTCCATTCTTCATAAAAGGTGGAATGGCAATAGCACAGGGAAAAGGGGAAAAGCTAAAACATTTTGAAAAAAAACTTGAAAAAGATATTTTTATAATATACCCAAATATACAGGTTTCAACGGAAAGAATTTATAACTTAATTAATGAAAAATTATTGACAACTGAAGATAAATTAAATATAATAGATAGCCTGTTAGCTGAATATGATATAGAAAAATATCTGGAAAATTTAGAGAACACTTTAGGTGAAGTTTCAATGGAACTTTACCCAGAAATTAGAGAAGTAGTTAATACCCTAAGTTATTTAGGGTATAAAGGTTACATAACTGGAAGTGGTAGTAGCGTATACAGTTTTGGTTCTCCATCAGAAGAAGTGAAAAAAGCCTGTAAATTAAGAGGCTGGAAGATATTTGAAGCGAAATTGATTTAATGCTGGGGAGTAGTTCAGCTGGCAGAACACCGGGTTTTGGACCCGGGTGTCGCAGGTTCGAGTCCTGCCTCCCCAGCCATATAAATTTATTCATGGCAGTTCTTGCCGGAGGAAAATTTGGCTAAACATTTAAAGTTAATTAGTGGCACTGCAAATATGGAATTTGCTGAGCAGATTGCTGAATATCTGCATACACCTTTAAGTGATACTTTAATAAGCAGGTTCAGCGACGGAGAAATTAGAGTACAGATTAAGGAAAATGTTAGAGGTTCTGATGTCTTTGTTATCCAGAGTTTATGTTCTCCTGTAAATGATAACATTATGGAATTACTTTTGATTTTAGATGCTTTGAAAAGAGCATCTACCCACAGGATAACAGCTGTAATTCCTTATTTTGCCTATGCAAGACAGGATAGAAAAGACCAACCAAGGGTTCCAATAAGTGCAAAACTACTTTCTGATATTATACAGAAAGCAGGGGCAAACAGGGTTTTGACAGTAGATTTACACTCTGCCCAGATTCAGGGATTTTTTGATGTCCCTGTTGATAACATTTATGCCCTTCCGGTAATTTTAGACTATGTAAAAAAATTAAATATGGATAATCTTGTTGTTGTTTCTCCAGATGCTGGGGGTGTTGTTAGGGCAAGGGCTTTAGCTAACAAACTTGGGGCTGGTCTTGCAATTATATACAAAAGAAGACCTGCACCAAACGTAGTAGAAACATTAGATATAATAGGTGATATTGAAGGAAAAAATGCAATTATTATTGATGATATCATAGATACAGCTGGAACTATTGTAGCAGCTGCTAAAATGCTAAAGGAAAAAGGTGCAAGCACAATAATGGCTGCATGTACACATCCTGTATTTTCAGGACCTGCTATTGAAAGACTTAAAAACTCAGATTTAGACAAAGTTATTGTTACAAATACAATACCTAAAAAAGAAGATTTTGATAAATTAGTCACTTTATCTGTTTCAGATTTAGTTGGTGAAGCAATAAAAAGAATAAATATAGAAAGCTCAGTAAGTTCACTGTTTGTTTAAGGAGGTTAAGATAAGAAAATGATTCAAACAATAGAATGGTCAGCAACTTTAAGAGAACCTGGTAAAAAAAGTGAGGTTAAAGCCTTTAGAGCAAAAGGTTATATACCTGCAGAAATTTACGGAAAAGGTCATGAAAATGCCCATGTTTATTTAAACAAAAAAG
>JALSSE010000388.1 GCA_026984415.1 Hydrogenothermaceae bacterium
AATAGACCCAGAAGTAATAAAAAGAAAAGCAATTGAAAAAGGATTGATTACAGAAGAACAAGCTGAAAATATGACAGATAAAGAAGCCTACGAAATCATATTTATGCCGGGATTTTCAACAGCAGAGCAAATAAGTGATGTATCTGGTAGAGGGGTAGGAATGGATGTTGTTGCTTCAACAATCCATTCTTTAAGGGGAAATATAGAAATAGACAGTGAGTTAGGTCACGGCACAAAAATTGTGATGAAACTCCCTCTAACAGTTGCGATAATCAGAACATTAATGGTAGGAATAAACGACAGAATTTTTGCTATTCCCCTTTACTCTGTTGTAGAGATTGTAAGGTACAACAAAGAAAATATAAAAAATGTAGGTAATTTCAAATCCTTTATGCTCAGGGACGAAGTACATCTTTTATTCACTTTAAACGAGCTTTTTGAAATAGAAGATAAAAAAGAAAAAGAATTTATTGTAATTGTGAAAATTGGCGAAAAGAATATTGCAATTGCAATAGAAGACCTGTTTGGGGAAGAAGAAATAGTAATAAAACCATTAGGAGAACTTCTCAGTGATATTCCAGGTGTAGCTGGAGCAACAATAACAGGAGATGGAAGAGTTGTTTTAATTATAGATGCAAACTCTTTAATCAGTGATGTAAAAACTACATTTGCAGGGGTATTAGCATGAGCCATACAAAAGTATTAGGAATAAAAGAAGATTTGCAGGAAACACAAACAACAGAACAGAGGGTAATAACATTTAGACTTAACGAGGAACTGATTGGAATTGATATAAAAAGTGTAATCAAAATAACAAAAAGTTTTGATATAACCCCTGTCCCAAAAACTCCCCATTTTATACTTGGAGTTATGAACCTGAGGGGAAATATAATTCCCATTGTTTCCTTAAAAGAAAAATTAGGAATTCCCGAAACAAAAGATGAAAACTCTGATGAATTCACAATAGTAGTAATAGACACAGAACTTGGATATATAGGAGTTATTGTTGACAAAATAGAAGGGGCAACAGTAATAGATAAAAATGAAATTCTCCCTCCTCCTATGAACTCTGTTGGAATAGACCCAGAATTTTTAAAAGGTGTTGTCATGACATCAGAAGCAAGAAAGGAACTTTTAATCCTTTTAGATGTATCAAAAATTTTCAATAAAGAATCCTTAGATAAAGAGGGAAGAAAATGTTAAAGAAAAAAGAGAATTTACCAAAAATACTTGAAACAGGTTCTAATGAGCTTGAAATAATAGATTTCAGAATGTTTGAAAAATTAGATGACGACCTTACATACGAATGGATATTAGGGGTAAATGTTGCAAAGGTGAAAGAAGTAATTTTAAGACCAGACAACATAGTTAAATCCCCGGGAATGCCGCCAGAAGTAGAAGGGGTAGCAAAAATAAGGGGAGAAGTTGTACCAATAGTAAACCTTGCCCAGTGGATGAAAATAGAAGAACCAGAAAATGCAGGAAAATATGTAATAGTAATGGAATTCTTAAGGGAAGTAGTTGGGGTAATAGTCCACGAAGCAAAAAGAATTAGAAGGATAAGGTGGAAAGATATAAAAAAACCCCCTGCCAGTGTTCAGGAAAAATTAGGTGGAAAAATAGTTGGGGTTATAGAAATAGAAGATGGAGAACTATTACTATTACTTGACTTTGAGGGTATTTTAGATGAATTAGGAATGATTAAAATATTCGGTGTCAATGAAGAAGTATCAGAAAAAGAAGTAGAAAGAAAAGGTAAATTTGACATACTCATATTAGATGATAGTCCAGTAGCAAGAAAAATAATAAAAAGAATCCTTTTAAAAGACGGACATACGGTCCACGAAGTTGAAAACGGTATAGAAGGAATTGAATTTCTTAATAACCTTTTAGAAAGGGCAAAATCTGAAGGAAAGGACTTAACAGACTATATCCAATTGATAATAAGTGATATTGAAATGCCGGGTATGGATGGATTGACATTTACAAGAAAAATAAAAGAACATCCAGAATTTTCAAAAATCCCTGTAATTATAAATACTTCTTTAAGTGATAAAGCAACAGTAGATAAAAGTAAATTTGTTGGAGCAGATGCCCATTTAGTTAAATTTGACGCTCCTGATTTAATACATTTAGTCCACGAATATGCAATAAAAAAATAAATATATAGGAGGATACCATGCCTTTACCAAGCACAGATATAAAAATACTTGTAGTTGATGATATGGCAACCATGCGGAGAATAATCAAAAGTTTATTAGAACAGTTAGGATTTAAAAACATTGATGAAGCAGAAGACGGACAGGTTGCATTAAAGAAATTGAGAGAAGGAAGTTATGATTTCGTGATAACAGACTGGAACATGCCTAACATGACAGGATTAGAGCTTGTACAGAATATAAGAAGTGATGGAGAACTAAAACATCTTCCTGTTCTGATGGTTACAGCAGAGGCTAAAAAAGAAAACGTTATAGCAGCTATAAAAGCAGGTGTAAACAACTACGTTGTCAAACCTTTTACAGCAGAAACTCTAAAAGAAAAAATTGAAAAAATATTTGATTCTTTAAGTCAAGCAGCAAAATAAACAGGAGGAAGCAACAATGGGAATTTTTGGGTGTAAAGATGTATATATGGTTGTTGATAGATTAAAAGAAGAACTGGCAAAAAAAGAAGCACTTATTGAAGATTTAGAACAGCAAGTAAGAGAAAAAACAGGAGAAATAGATTTTCTAAACGAACAGTTAGATGAAAAAGAGAAAAAAATACTGAACCTGATTGAACAGTTAAACCAGAAGGAAGATTTTTCAATAAAACTAAAGGAAGATTTGGAAAATCTTCAAAAACAGGTGAAAGACCTGAAGAACAGAGCCCACGAAGGATGGGAGATTTTAGATTATTTACAGTCTGAAGGAATATTCATTGCAAGCCCAGAATTCAAACCGGGTCAGGATGGAAATGAACTGATTTATGTAAATAAAAGAGGAAGGGATATTTTAAATAAAATTGGAAGTGAAATAAATAGGGTTTTTGGATACAATATGGACTGGTCAAATCCTATTGGAATCTCAATACACAAATTCCACAAAAATCCTGAAAGAATTAAAGAACTATTTAAACAGTTAAGACCAGGAGAAGTTAAGAAAAATGCAGACATAAATGTTGGTGATTTTATAATAGAGTCTTACAGATTTGCTGTTACTGATGACGAAGGAAAAATTGTTGGATACGCATCTACGTGGAGAGATGCAACAGCAGACAGAAAATTAGATGATGTTTTCTATAAATCATCTCCTAAAGTAACTGAAGCAATTTACCTTTCTTCAGTTGTAGGTGGAAATACTTATAGACTCAGAAATAGGCTCGGTGTATTTAAACACGAATTGGAACAAATACTTCACGCAATAGACGAAATAAATATTTCTATAAACGACCTTGCAAACTCAAACCTTGAAATACTAAACTCCCAGAAAGAAGTAACAAACTTGGTAGAAAAAGGAGAAGAAGCAATAGATAAATCTGTTGAAAGCATAGCAAAATCTGCTGAGGTTATGGATAAACTTGCAGAATCTACAGACCAGCTGAAGAAAAGAATAAGCCGTGTTGATAATGTATTAAATGTAATACTTGAAATAACAGAGCAGACAAACCTTTTAGCCCTTAATGCAGCAATAGAAGCTGCAAGAGCAGGGGAAGTTGGAAGGGGTTTTGCAGTAGTTGCAGATGAAGTAAGAAAATTAGCAGAAAAAACTTCAAACAGTGCAAATGACATAAGGAATGTAATAATGTCTATCGTTGAAGAAATGGACAATACATCACAGGAAGTTGATAATGCAAAAAGTATAGTCCAAAACACAGTTGATTTAGCAGCAGCAGTAACAGAGGTATTTTCCAAAATAAAAGAGGCAAATCATGATATGTTTGATATGATTTCAAGGCAAACAGCAGCAACAGAAGAGCAATCTCAGGTTATTGCAACAGTTTCTGAAAATACAAGAACCCTCGGAAAAGGAATTGAACAGGTTTCATTGGTTGCTGAATCTTTAGACAAGATTGCATTTGACAGTGTAAATAATGGAACAGAAGCATGGGATTTACTATCGCAACTAAAAGAAGGAATAGATGTAGAGCTGTTAAAAAGAATTGTTGACCATGCTAACTGGATGGAAAATGTGGCAAAAACAATAGAAGGTAATATGGATTGGACACCTACAGACCATACCCAGTGTAAGTTAGGTAAGTGGTACTACAGTAATGGGCTAAAAGATGTTGAAAAATACGGAGAGGAAGCTGTAAAAATATTTAAAGAGATGGAACCTGCCCACGCAAAAATCCATAAACTTGGAATTGAAGCAATAGAAAAACATAAAGAAGGTAAAACTGAAGAATCATATCAGGCTGTCTGTGATATGCTTGATTCTTCACAGGAAATAATAGACTACTTAATTAAACTTTACACAATAATTTCATCTAAAAAACAAAAAGAAGTTATGGGTGGAGAAAGATGAGAAAAACAAAAGTAGCTCCAAAAAATGTTGAAAGGGAATTTGGTATAGACGAGATATTTTTTTCAACAACTGACTTAAAAGGAATTATCCAGTATGGGAATGAAGTTTTTACAAGGTTAAGTGGATACGAATTTGAAGAGATTGTAGGCTCTCCCCACAATATAGTAAGACATCCAGATATGCCAAAGATAATATTTAAACTCCTGTGGGATTATATACAGTCTGGAAAACCTATTGTAGCTTATGTTAAAAATATGGCAAAAGATGGCACTTACTACTGGGTTGTTGCTGCTGTTTTTCCAATTTTTGATAGGAGAGGAAATAAGCAAAAATATCTGTCTATCAGGATAAAACCTACAAGTGAAATTTTTAATTTAATACCAGACCTTTATAAAAAACTTCTTGAAGTAGAAAAGGAAAGTGGAGTTGAAGCGTCTTTTGAATATCTACAGAAATTTTTAAAGGAAAAAGGTTTTAGAGATTACGACGATTTTATGAAAGTAGCCCTTGAAGAAGAAATTAAGAGCAGAGAAAATATAGTTGGAGAAAAAGAAATTGATATTTACAAAGTAAGACTGAACTCTAATGACCCGATTTTACAGAAGTTTGAAAGGATGAAAATTATATCAGATAGAATGTATACAGAATTTAACGAAGCATTTAAAGAGCTTGAAAAGTATATAGAGCTTAAAAATGAACTTCAGGAAAAAGCAAATTTTATATCAGAACTTGCAGAAGATATAATCCTTTTATCTCTAAACGCATCAATAGAATCTTACAAAGTAAAAGATGTAGGTGTTTCTTTTTCAGTTTTATCTAAAGAAATGAGGGAAAACACAACATTAATAGAAAGAAATATGAAAAAAATGGTTAAAACTATTGAAGAGATAACAAAAGAATTAGAGGGAAATGCATTAAATATTAACTATGTTAAACTTCAAAGTAATATGATTGAAGCCTTTGCAAATGAAATTATTGATTCTGGAGATAGCTCAAATGCTGATATGCTGAAAAGCAACTTACTTGATTTAATCAATCTGATGAAAGATTACCTTTCAAATATTAATGGACTTTTAAAAGGTTTAAACAAATCCCTTGTAAAAATATCAAATGAGATAAACAACCTTGAAATGTTAATAAAAAGATTAAATTTCATTCACACAAACGGAATTATTGAATCTGCCCATTTCGTAGAATCTGGACAGGGATTTGTAATTTTATTTTCACAGATGAGTGAGCTGGTTAACTCTGCAAAATCACAGATAGAAAATCTTTCATATAACCTTAAAGACAGGATAGAAAACAGTAAAAAAATAAATAAATTTGTTGATTCTTCTATTTACGATATACAAAAAATAGAACTTATCCTTGATGAAATCAATGTTTAAGGCTGGTTAGATTATAGACCAGCCTTTTGGTATAAAAATTTTTTCATAGGTTTTTATAGCAAATCTATCAGTCATTCCTGCAACATAATCAACAGAAGCCTGTTCAGGTGGATATTCTCCCCATAAATTTAAATATTTTTCATAGTAGGGAATTTCATGGTAGTTATCAAGGTAATACTCATAAAGTGCTTTTACTATTCCTTTTCCTTTTTCAAGCTCTTTTACAACAGGTTCAGAAAGATAAACTTTATCAAAAAGCCAGTCCCTCAGGTCATACATTGCATTGTATATTTTCTCATCCATTACTATGTGCTGATAATTGTTTTCAATAGTTTCGTTTATTACACTGTAAACGATAGTTTTTATCCTTTCAGATTTTGTATTTCCTAAAATTTTTTTTGTATGTTCTGGTATGTCTTTGTCTTCAACTATTTTAGCCCTTACAGCATCTTCCAAGTCGTGGTTTATATATGCAATTTTATCTGCAAGTCTTACTATTTCTCCTTCTAAAGTTTTTGGCATATTCCCTTCAGCTATGAGAGGGGATTTTCCTTTACTGTGTTTTAAAATCCCATCCTTTACCTCTACTGTAAGGTTCAGACCTTTTCCATCGTTTGCTAATTTTTCAACAACCCTCAAACTCTGCCTTGAGTGGTGGTAGCTTGTTTTTCCTTCTCTTAAAATAAATTCTCCTGCATGACCAAAAGGGGTGTGTCCTAAATCGTGTCCTAAAACTATAGCTTCAACAAGGTCTTCATTAAGCCTTAATGCCCTTGCGATAGTCCTTCCAATCTGTGCAACTTCCAGAGTATGTGTCATTCTTGTTCTGTAATGGTCTCCTTCAGGGGACATAAAAACCTGTGTTTTATGTTTTAACCTTCTAAATGGTTTAGAATGGAGTATCCTGTCCCTATCCCTCTGGAATTTTGTTCTTATTTCACACTCTTTTTCAAATTCTGACCTTTTAGCTTCTCTACTTTTTGAAGCCCTTGGATGTAATATTTTGTATTCTAAATCTTCAGTTTGTTCTCTTATTTTCAATTTTAATTCTCCGTTTATTTTCTGTTCGATACGTGGACTATTACAGTTTAAATTAAAATTTTAGTTTGAAAGTTCAATACTTTTTATTAAATTATTTTCCAAAAAATCTGGAGGGGATTATTATGAACTGGAAAAAAGTCTTTATTTTTATTGTTTTACTTTTTATTCCAGCAAAAGCAATAATGGTTTACGACCCTTTACACGGTTTTTCTGTAAATCTACCAGACGAGTATATTATAGAAGCCTCTTCTAAAACGGGAAAAATAATAATAAACCACAAAACATTCAAAAAAAATATCTCTATTTTTTCTTTGAAAAATCCAAAAACAAAAGATGATACATATTTACTGAAAGTACTTTCAATTCCATTTCAAAAATATGGATTTAATGTTCTATACAAAAAAGAGAAAAATAAATTAATAGCAGTAGTAGAAGCTCCATACTGGGCTTTTTTCCATTTATTTGACAGTAATTACGTGCAAAATGTTTCAATCCGTCAAATGGCAAATGTAAATGTAAAAGGATTAATCACAATGGTAGAAGGGAAAAAATATTCCTTTTTTACAGTTATGGTTTATCAGGATAAAGATGATTTGAAAGAGTTAAAAAGTATAGTTAAATCTCTAAAATTCAAAAAACCTTCTATTAAATACAAAAATATTTCTATAAATAGTACCTTATTCAGGATTCCTGCTTTTTACGTTGATTTACCTTTGGATTACAGAATTACAAACTCTTTTTATTTTCCAAGAGGGGCAGGAGAAATGCCTGCTATACTGATAGAAGGAAAGGACGGAAATATTTTCTTAGGGATTTTGATATATAACTATGTCTATTCTCCTAATCTATTAGCCCCTATGGCTATGTCCACATACATAGACTTTAGAACTGGACAGGAGGTTGTAATGCAGGGTATACTCCAATCTGATGA
>JALSSE010000389.1 GCA_026984415.1 Hydrogenothermaceae bacterium
TCAAATCTTTTTTGATAGTTTTTTATACTGTTTTCAATATCTTTTTTCAGTTTTTTACCTACTGTTGATTCGTTCATTATCTTTTGAACATTTACATAGGCTATTTTTTCTAATGCCTGAGAGTATCCAAAAGTTATTAATGTTGCCAGTAATACTAAAAAAATCTTTTTCATGTTAAACCTCTTTTAAATAAATTAGAAAAATGTTCCTAAAACAAATCCTATTTTTGAATCACTAACACCTTCAGGTGGATTTAAAATTTTACCATAATAAATATCAATTGGAGCCATTGGAGTAATAATTTTTATTCCACCGCCTGTTGTGTAGAATAAATCACTAAACAGCCCTCCAGTATTATAACCTTTACCCTGGTCTAAAAATACATAAGCCCATAAGAAATTTTCAACTATTGGGTGGTTTAGCTGGTAATTGAAAATAACTTCCCTTTTTGAACCTGAAGGGTTTAAATCATCGTCAAATGGTCCAGCCATTCCATAATCAAATCCTCTTAAAGAAAAATCACCACCGACGTAGTAAAGTTCATCAAGGGGAACTTCTTTATTTATCTTATCTATAAATCCGAACCTTGCTTTAAATGAGAATACAAAGTCTGTATGGAAAAGTTTATCAGGGAAGAACCACGTTCCTGTAAGTGTTAATTTGTAAAAATCCCTTGTCCCAGTACCAAATTTTACAGTGGCAGTTAAATCAGAGCCTCTTGTTGGAAGTAAACGGTTATCAACAGAATTTCTGTTGAGGAATGTATAAATAGAGTAAAGTTCGTAGTTTCCAGACTGTTCTTTTATAAATTTTGGTGCCTGGTCGGAGATGTTACTGTACTTACCCTTTTCAAGTGTAATTCCAAATCCTGTTCTGTAGTACTCTTTAAATTCAAATGAAACTGTTGGAGAAAATCCAAGTTTTGTTGATGTAAATGTTCCATAATCAACTTTTCTGTCGTATAAACTGAAACCTAAATCTATCGGTTTATAAAAAGCCCATCTGTGTATGTAAGAAACTTCATTATTCCTGTAATCTGCACCAATACTTAATGATAATCCAAGGGTGTCTCCTGTTCCTAAAAAGTTACCTTTCTTTATAGAGCCAAACAGTGAAAAACCTGTTAATTCACTATAACCAGCTCCAATAGACATCTGTCCTGTGAACCTTTCTTTTACTTTTATGTCCATATCCATAATTTTTTGTTCTTTTGGTTTTGGATTAAATCCTACAAAGTCGTAAAATCCTAATCCGTAAAGTCTTGAGTATGACCTCATAAGTTTTTGTCTTAAGAAAACATCACCAGGGGCAAGCCTCATTTCCCTTCTTATAACATAATCTCTTGATTCGTAGTTTCCTGAAATGTTTATTTTATCTACATAGAATGTTGTTCCCGGATCTATTTTGTAAATAACCTGTACAAGTTTGTCCTGTTTATTCAGTATCTTTTCAACTTCAACCCTTGAAAATATAAAACCTAATTCTGCATATTTATCGGAAATTATTCTTTGAAGTTTGCTGATAGCTTCACCGTCATAGTACTGGTTAGGTTTTATTCTTTTCTTAAGCTGGCTAAATATTTCTTCATCTGTGTAAAAAAGGTTGTTTTCAAGTTTTACAGATTGTATTCTGTATCTTGCACCTTCTTTAATTCTTATGTAAATGTAGTATTCTTCATTGTGTTTCAGTTCAATAATTGGTTCTTCTATTTCTACTTCTAAAAATCCTTTATTTATGTAAAGCTGTTTAATTTTTTCTATATCTTCATAAAGTGTATCTTTGTCTAACCTTGGGTGAAATCTTAAGAAGAATATGTTTCTTTCTTTAGTTTCCATTACTTTTTTGATTTCTCTGTCTGAAACTTTTTTATTTCCTATTATTTCTATTTTTTTAACAAAAGCTTTTTCACCTTCATCTATTTTAAATACAAGGGTATTACCTCTAAAATAATAAGAAACTTTTGTGTTGTAAAAGCCTTCTTTTTCGTATAATTTTTTTATTTTTTTCACCATTTCATTGATTTCAGCAGTAGAGAAAACCCTTCCTAACCCTTTTTTTAACGTTGCTAATTTTTGGGCTAATTCAGGACCTACTGAACCAAAAGGGACTGATGTTCCAGAGCTTTGTTTTTTTGTAAGGTCTATTCCTAATTCTTTTATAAGGTCTTCATCGCTTATTTCTTTATTTCCTTCAAACTCAATTTTTTGAACTATTGGAAGTTCTCGGAAAACGAAAATAAGGTCTATTCCATTTTCAGTAAATTTTGTGTAGGCTTCAACATTTTGAAAATAACCTAACTTATAAAGGTCTTTTAATGTCTGGGCTAAAGTATCTCTTGTTACGATAGCTCCTTTTCCAAACGGAATTAAAGGCTTGATAACCTCTGGATTTATAAACTTTAATCCTTGAATTCTTACAGTGGAAATTTTATAAACTTTTGATATTTCTTCTGATATTGTTCCTGCTTTTATTTGAGGTTTCTGGTTTTTTTCCTGTGAAAATGATTGGAATGAAAATATTAGTAGAAAAAATAAAACGGGAGCTATTACACTCCCGCCTATAAATTTGTTTATGTTGTAGGTACTACCTCTTTTTTCTTGGTTGATTTTTTGGCTCTTTTCTTCCTTATTTTTAAACCAACTGAACCATCTTTTTTCAATGTTATTTCTGCTGTTGAACCAGCTGGTAATTTTCCTTTTAATATTTCTTCTGCCAGTAAATCTTCCACTAAAGATTGTAAAGCTCTCTTTATACTTCTTGCTCCGTATTCTGGTTTGAACTCTTTTTCTATTAAGTAGTCTATAAACTCCTTGGAAGCCTTTACAGTAATATCCCATTCTTTTAACCTTTTGTTGATTTCTTGTAGCTGAATATCAATTATACCTTTAATTATCTCTTTATCCAATGGTTTAAATACAATTATTTCATCTAACCTGTTTAAAAACTCTGGGTTAAAGGCTTTCCTTACCTGTTCAAGAACATTTTTCTTCATTTCTTCATAATCCATCATAGACTTCTTAGCTTCAAATCCCATTCTGTTAGATTCTAATATTAATCTGGCTCCAAGGTTAGAAGTCATAATAATTATTGTATTGCTAAAATCAACAACCCTTCCAAATGAGTCTGTAAGCCTTCCATCGTCAAATATTTGTAGGAAGATGTTAAACACATCAGGGTGTGCCTTTTCAATTTCATCAAATAAAATCACAGAATAAGGTCTTCTTCTTACCGCTTCTGTAAGCTGTCCACCTTCTTCGTATCCAACATATCCTGGAGGAGCACCTATCAATCTTGAAACTGTATGTTTTTCCATGTATTCAGACATATCAAATCTGATTAATGCATCTTCAGAGCCAAACAGATATTCTGCTAAAGCTTTTGCAGTTTCAGTTTTACCAACACCTGTTGGTCCAAGGAATAAAAATACTCCGATTGGTCTGTGTGTTCCTTTCAATCCAACACTGTTTCTTCTTATTGCTTTTGCAATAGACTGGATTGCTTCATTCTGGTCAATAACCCTTTTGTGTAGCTCTTCTTCTATATGTAATAATTTTTCAGAATCACTTTCAGAAAGTCTTGTTATAGGAATACCTGTCCATTTAGCAATTACATCAGCAATGTCCCTTTCTGTAACTTTTGCTTTCTTTTTCTTCCTTTTCTCTTTCCATTCGCTTTTTAAAGTTTCAAATTTTGCCCTTAGCTGGAGTTCTTCATCTCTTAAACTTGCTGCTTTTTCATAATCCTGTTCTTTTGCTGCTTTTGCCTTTTCTTCTTCTATTTCTTTTATTCTATCTTCTATTTTTTGTAATTTTGGAGGCAATGCTAATTCTCTTATCCTTACCCATGCACCAGCTTCATCTATTAAGTCTATAGCTTTGTCAGGTAGTTGTCTGTCTGCAATGTATTTAACTGAGTATTCAACAGCTTTTTCAATAGCATCTTCTGTATATTCAACTTCGTGGAATTCTTCAAACTTTTTCTTTAATCCTTTTAATATTTTCACTGCATCTTCTGGTGTAGGAGGTTCTACTAATACAGGTTGAAATCTTCTTTCTAATGCCCCGTCTTTTTCAATATACTTTCTGTATTCATCTAAAGTTGTAGCTCCAATTACCTGTATTTCACCTCTTGCAAGTGCTGGTTTTAGCATGTTAGAGGCATCTATTGAACCTTCAGCTGCACCTGCTCCTATTAATGTATGAAGTTCATCAATAAATAAGATTATGTAAGGAGCTTTTTCTAATTCTTTAAGTATGTTTTTTAATCTTTCTTCAAACTGACCTCTGTATTTTGTTCCTGCTACTAAAGAAGCTAAATCTAAAGCAACAATTCTTTTTCCTAATAAAGGTTCAGGTACAGTTTTATCTGCTATTCTCTGTGCTAATCCTTCAACAATAGATGTTTTACCAACTCCCGGTTCTCCAATTAAAATTGGGTTATTTTTTCTTCTTCTTGCTAAAATCTGTATAACCCTATCTATTTCTTTGTCCCTTCCAATTACAGGGTCTAATTTTCCTTCTTTTGCTAATGCTGTTAAATCTCTACTGAATCTATCAATGTTTGGAGTTGGAACCTGTTTAACCTGTTCTTGAGGTGGTATTTCCCCTAATATCTGTAAAATTTCTCTTCTTATTGAGTACTCATCTATACCAAATCCTCTTAATACTCTTCCACCTAATCCAGTTTTTTCTCTGACAATTCCAATTAATAGATGTTCTGGGCCAACAAACTGGTGGTGTAAAATTCTTGCTTCTTCAACAGCAAATTCTAAAACCCTTTTTGCATCAGGAGCAAAAAGTACTTCTCCTGAATGGGTTCCTTTTACCATCTGTGAAGTTAAAGTTCTTTTTACTTTATCAACTGTTAATCCAAATCTTGATAGAACAAGAACAGGAATGTCCTCTTCTTCAAGTAAAGCCAACAGTAAATGTTCGCTTCCTAAATAGTTGCTTTTATATTCTAAAGCTTCTTCACGAGCCTGTAATATTACTTTTCTTGCCCTTTCTGTAAATTTTTCAAACATAATTAACACCTCTTATCTTTTGTATTTAAGTATACAATAATTTTGCCTATAAAATTACCCTCTATTCTTTTTTGTCAAGTCTTAAGATGGTAATTTTATACAGTTATAAAATAACGAAAATTCTTATCATTTAGTATGATTATATATATAGTTTCGAAGATATTTTCTCTTTGATTAAACCATCTTCTATATAATAAATATAATGGCATTCTTTCGCTACGGCAACATCGTGGGTTGCAAGGATTATGGTAGTTTTTAGCTGTTTATTCATTTCTTTTAGTATAGATATAACAGATTCCGTATTTTTTTTATCTAAATTTCCTGTTGGTTCGTCGGCAAGTAAAATTTTTGGGTTATTTATAATTGCCCTTCCAATAGCTACCCTCTGCTGTTCTCCACCTGAAAGCTGGGAAGGTTTGTGATTTACCCTGTGGGATAAGGATAATTTTTCTAAAATATCCCTTCCTTTTTTCTCTGCATTTTTTTGTTTGTAAATTAATAAAGGCATAATAACATTTTCAAGGGCTGTAAATTCTGGTAATAGATGGTGAAATTGAAAAACAAATCCTATATTTTTGTTTCTAAACCTTGCTAATTTTTTTTCGTGGAGTTTAAAAATATTTGTGTTTTCTATTTCAACAAAACCTTTTGTTGGTATATCTATCCCACCTAATAAGTGGAGTAATGTACTTTTTCCAGAGCCAGAAGGTCCCATTACAGCAACAAAATCTCCTTCTTTTACTTCAAGGTTAATTCCTTTTAATGCGTGGACAGGTTCACCTTCAGACATATATATTTTTTCTAAATTTTTTGCCTTTAGTATAATTTTATCCATTACTCATACCTTAAAACTTCAGCTGGAATTTCCTTTGATGCTGCTCTTGCTGGAAATATTGACGAAATAAAGCATATAATAAGTGAAGAAATCACCACTGCTAAAATCTCTCCAGTTGATATTTTTAACGGTAAGTACTCAATCAAATAAACCTCTGGATTTAATCTGATTAAGTGGTAATAATCTGCTATATGGATAATTACAAGCCCAATAATTGTTCCTAATAAAGTACCTAAAATACCTATTATCATTCCCTGCCATAAGAATGTTTTTAAAATAAAACTATTATCAGCACCAATTGTTTTAAAAATAGCAATATCTTTCCTTTTTTCCCTTGCCTTTGTTATAAGAAGACTGGATATGTTGAAAGAAGCGACAAGGACTATCAATCCTAAAACAAGGAACATTCCTAATTTTTCAAGTTGAAGTGCCTGAAATAAACTTCTGTTTAAATCAATCCACGACCTTACTATAAAATCAACAGGTAGTATCTTTTGAAGTTTCATTTTTACTTCATCTGCATTGAAAGGGTCTTTAACCCTTATTTGAATACCTGTAACCGAATTTTTCATGTCAAAAAATTCCTGTGCAGATTTTAAATTCATTGCAACGTAAGTAGAATCAATTTCATAAATTCCAAAGCTTACAATACCAGCTACAAATACTTTCTTTATTTTTGGAACAAAACCAATTGGTGTTTTTTTACCAAAGGGAGATAATAAATTTATACTGTCTCCAACCCATACATTTAAAGTTAAAGCGGCATCTTTTCCAAGTATTACCTGATTATCAAGGTTTAGCTTTTCGTAATTTCCTGCAATCAGTTTTTTATCAATTTTCATGATTTTTTTGTCTTTTTCTGGAATAATTCCTCTAACAACAACAGGTGTCATAAATGAATCTTTTGAAGCAATTGCATTTATATATATAAAAGGCTCATAATCTACAACATCTGGAACTTTCTTAATATATTTATCAATTATTTCCCTATAATTATAAAAATTCTGTCCCATTTTCATTATTAAAATGTGGGGATTTGTCTCAAGTAATTTTTCTTTTAATCCGTACTGAAACCCACTCATAACAGATAAAGTAACCAATAAAGCTGAAACACCAACTACAATTCCAACAAGGGAAATTATTGTCATAAAAGATAAAGCTTTTGATTTTAAAGAAAAAAGATACTTAACAGCAATTTTTATGTAAAGGGGCATTCACAATCCTTTAATGATTTTTAATTTATATATTATACCCTTAAACCTGTTAAAATATTAAAAATTAATAAAAATCAAGGAGTAATTTTGGAAGAGTTTAAAAATTTTAAGGCTGGATTTGTTGCATTAATAGGAAGACCAAATGTTGGTAAATCAACATTAATGAATGCATTGTTAGGGACAAAACTGTCTATTGTCAGTCCAAAACCCCAAACAACAAGGATGAGAATTTTAGGGGTTAAACACGATAAAGATGCCCAGATAATATTTTTAGATACCCCTGGAGTGCAGAAAGGGAAAGACCTCCTAACGAAAACTGTGGTTGAATCAGCAGTAAGCACAATGGAGGAAGCAGATGTTTTGGTTATGATTATTGAGGCAGATAGAGGATGGACAAAAGAAGATAAAGAAATTGTTGAAAACTACTTGAAAAAGCTAAATAAACCAACAATACTTGTTATAAATAAAATAGACAAAGTACATAAAGAACAGCTTTTACCTTTAATAGAAGAATCGTTGTCTATATACGATTTTAAAGAAATTGTACCTGTTTCAGCAACAAAAGGGGCAAATTTAGACAGGTTTGTAGAAGTTTTAAAAAAATACCTTCCCCAATCACCGCCTCTTTTTCCAGAAGACCAGATTACAGACCTTCCACTTAAATTTTACATTGCCGAAATAATAAGAGAAAAAGTTTTTAAAAATACAAAAAAAGAAATTCCCTACTCTGTTGCAGTTGAAGTAGAAAACATTAGAGAGGGTGACAGGAACAAAAACTTACTTTTTATTG
>JALSSE010000390.1 GCA_026984415.1 Hydrogenothermaceae bacterium
AAGGGAACAGAAGGACATTCTATACGATTTGAAACTTTTAGCTAATCAAATCCAATCTTTTTGTGAGATTACAAATAAAGTGATGTAAATAGGAGATAAGATGGAAGGAAGAAATGATATTTTTAATTCATTTGAAGATTTTGATATAGACTATGAAGCTAAAGTTGAAGAAGTCAAAGAGGAAATAAATAAAATAGAACCAGAAAATATAGACATTTTCAGTATAAAAAACCCTAAATTCCACGATAGAACATATATAAATGATGTATCTATCATTGAGCTTGCAGAAAATATACAGGAATATGGGCTTGCACAACCAATAATAGTAAGAAAATTAGATGACGGAAGTTATGAAAGGATTATTGGATACAGAAGATTGAAAGCCTTTGAATACCTTTATAACAAGACAGGAGACCCAAAATTTAAAAATATTCCTGCTGTTATTCTGGATATAGATGAAAAAACTGCCCTTGCTTTAATGATTTCTGAGAATATCCACAGGGAAAACCTTACAGATTATGATAGGGTTTATTCTGCTACCCAGTATCTTGCCTTTAAATTTGATAAACCTATTGAATTTTTTAAAAAGTTTATGGATAGGTGGAGTTATTATTTATCTAATAAAAAAAGCAAAAAAGGTTTATCTGATGAAGAGCTAAAACTACTTGAAAGAATGGAGAAAATCCTGAAAAGTTTCAGAATAAAAAGCTTAAGAACATACAGAGAAATGCTAAAACTGCTTAATGTTGAGCCTGAAATTAAAGAGGCAATTGAAAAATATGGATGGTCTTATCCACTTGCGATAGAAGTTAATAAATTAAGAAATAAGAAAGAAAAAATGATAAATCTGATAAATAAAATAATAGAAGAAGATTTAGGATTTGCCGAAGTTAAAGCAATTGTAAGGAAAGAATTAGGTGAACCTGAAAATATAAACCCTTTTAGAACAGTATCAAAAAAAATTGCCAGAAAATTCAGTAAATTACCTAAATCAAAACAAAAAGAAATAGAAAAATACATAAAGAAAATTGAGAAAATCTTAGAAGAATCCTAAATGAAAATTTACTTAGATAACGCAGCCACAACAAAAATATTTCCAGAGATACTGGAAAAAGCAAATACGATTTTTGAAGAGTTTTATGCAAATCCTAATGCTATTTATTCAGATGCTCAAAAATCAAGAAATTTAATAGAAGAAAGTAGAAGGTATATTTCATCATTTGTTGGATGTGATGAAGAAGAAATTTTTTTTACATCCTGTGCAACAGAAAGCAATAATACAATAATTAGAGGATTAGCAGAAAATTTCCCTGAGAAAAACGAAATAATCATTTCACCAATTGAACATAAATCTGTACTGAATCCAGTTAAGTTCCTATCAAAAAAAGGTTTTTCAGTAAAATTTTTAAAAGTAGATAAAAATGGAATTGTAGATTTAGATGATTTAAGAAAAAAAATAAGTCAAAAGACTCTATTTGTTGGAGTAATACATGGAAATAACGAAACAGGAGTTTTACAGGATTTAAAAATTATTGGAAATATATGTAAAGAAAAAGAAGTTTATTTCTTTTCAGATACAGTCCAAACATTCTGTAAAGAAAAAATAGATTTAAACTTTATAGATTTTTTTTCTGTTTCTGGACATAAAATTAATGCTCCA